>DASTMP010000412.1:0-61623 GCA_035714085.1 Blastocatellia bacterium | reverse complement strand
TTTACGATCGGCTCTCGTTTTCTACGAGGAAATGGCCACATGCATTCCTCCACTCGGATCTTTGGAATTTAATCAAGAAGGATTATTGATTTAGGAGTGATCTCTCAGTCAAGTGTTGAGGCCTGATTTTGACCAAGAAGTCTGATTTTAAACCGACGATTAGTCACTTCGAGCGCCGCCTGAGGATCAGAGACTCTCATCCAGTTTTCCCGACCCTAACGGTTACCCACTTCAGGCGCATCGGGCGACCCGGCCCCATCGAGGTATCTTATACATTTGCGCCCCGAATCATTGCACAGCCACTGTCATCGTCTGGAGCCATGGGCGCTGGGCGGCGCGAGACAAGGTCAAAGGTGAGCGAGAAAGAACGATCCCCTTCCCCAGAGAGACGCCAACGACCCGATCGTTTTATGTGGAGCCCGCAGACTCGACTTCACCACTAGGTTCATATTTCTTGTGGCCCTGCCTTTGGCAATGCATAATGCGAGTCGCATGAGTGTAAATGCGAGTCGCATTGTAGAGCCGTCCTACCAATCTTGATTTGTCGCCCCTCAGAACATCGGCGGCTCCAACTCGCTTAAAGCTCTGGCGCAACTTGACCGAGGTCTTCTACCGCCGCTTTCTTGCAATTTTACACGGCGTGATTCGCGCTAAATATAACGTTTTTTTTATCGCCTTTTGCCCTTTATCAAAGACGACCAACGGTTTCCCCAACACCACAATGGATGTTCGGCGCCTGAACTGAGGTATGTATGACACGAGGGTTTCAGAGGTTCACCAAACGATATCTCAACGTCTTGGGGGTTCTTAGTGGAATCGGCGTCATGGGGCCTACTTCTGCAGAAATCCTCGACAATGAGATCTCCGACAACACGGGTTCGAATGGAGGCGGCATCTACCTGTATGTGGCCGGAACCCCGATCATCAAAAGGAATATCATCAAGGGGAATAATACCGTCTCGTTTGGTCAGGGAGGCGGCATATAAGTCCCATTTCACTGGCCGAATCCCTAAATGGAGGACCCAATGATCAGAAGAGATTTTCTGAAAACGGCCGGGGTCGCCGGCGCCGCGGCGTTGACCGAAGGCGCCGGACAATCCCAAACAACCAAGCCAATTCCCGGCCGCAAACTCGATCTGCACACCCATTACTACCCGGAGTCCTTCTTTCAAAAGATCCGCGAGGCTCCCTCGGAGTTCTCCTTCGACAAAGACCCGACCGGGCAAACCATCATCAAATATCGCGGCGCGCGCTTCTTCGGCGTCACGCCGCCGATGACCGACGTCAACAAGCGGATCGAGGACATGGACCGCGTGGGAATTGACGTGGAAGTAGTCTCGCTCTCGACGCCGAACGTCTTCTTCGCCGACGCGCAGCGCCAGCCCGAAATCGCCCGGATGGTCAACGACGCTTACGCCGAGCTGGTGGCCGAACATCCGAAGCGATTCAAAGGATTCGCTTCAATTCCGATGGACGCTCCCGACGCGGCGCTCAAAGAACTGCGCCGCGCGATTGACGAGTTGAAGCTGAACGGCGTGATCCTGCTTAGCAACATCCGAGGCGCCCCGCTGACCGCCCCAGCCTACCGCCCCTTCTTCGAAGAGGCCAACCGAATGAAGCTGTGCATCCTGCTGCACCCTATGCTGCCAGCCAACTCCGAGCCCTTCCGCGAGTATGTCTTAGGCCCGATCATCGGCTTTCCCTTCGACACCACGCTGGCAGTGGCCCGGATGTGCTACGACGGGCTGTTGCGCGATTTTTCCGACATCCGCTGGATCATCGCGCACATCGGCGGCGCCGCGCCGTATTTGATGGAGCGCATGGACAGCGGCTTTCGCGACTTCGCCGAATGCCGCGTGAAGATCGACCAACCGCCGAGCGTCTATCTGAAGCGGCTCTATTACGACACCGTCACCTTCTCCCCTTACACGTTGAACATGGCGCGGGATTTGGTCGGCGCCGATCACATGGTTATGGGCAGCGACTATCCGCATAAGCTGGGTTCGATCGACCGGGCGGTCTCTTCGATTGAAAGCCTCAACATTCCGCAGAGCGAGAAGCAGAAGATTTTTGAAGGGACGGCGCTGTCCATTTTGAACAATATTTAGCAAGACGATTCGATGTAGCAAATTGCCGCACAAAGATCGCTACAGTACGGCGCCGAAGCCGGCCCAGCCAATCCTTAATGCTGGTGGGAGCGGCCCTACTGGCCTGTTGGCTGCCGGCGCGGCGGGCGACGAAAGTTGACCCGATTTTAGTCTATATCCTGGCGCAACACGGCATACGCCGCCCGGGCCATTGCCTCGTAGCCTGCATCGTTCGGATGAATATTGTCGCCGCTATTGTAAGCCGGGAGAATAATCGTGGGGTTGTCCGAGTCACGAATGGCCGCATCGAAATCTATAACTGCGTCGTACTCCCCGCTGGTGCGGATCCACTCATTAATCGCCTGGCGATCCGCCTCAAGGAGTCCTGTCACTCTTGCCGGGGTTAGCGTGCCGCCATAGACCTTGATGCCCTGTGCGTGCGCCCGGAGGATTAATTGCTTATGGCCGGCGATTACCTCGTCGGCCGCCAACCCGCCGGTGAAAAACGTATCGTTGAGACCTATGAGCATGATGACATGTGTGACGCCAGGTTGGGACAGGACATCACGATCGAACCGCGCCTGGACGTTCTGGCCGCCGCCGACACTATTGGCAAGGACCCGATTGCCGGCGATCCCCTGATTGAGCGCCGCCATTTTGAGACGTCCGTGCGCGGCCGCTAGCAGCCGCGCTAGATGGTTCGGATAGCTGTTATTGGCGTCGGGCGTGGCCCCCTGACTGTCTGTGATCGAGTCGCCGAAGGCTACGACGACGCCTGTCTGCTTGGCCGCTAGAACTTCCACGCCCTTCAGAAAGAAGTAGCTTTGTGTGGTGGACGATGTCGGCAGCAGTGGCTCTCCGACGTGGTTTCCGACAGACGAAATGTATGTTGTCCGAAGACCGATGCGATGCCAGGTAACCGGTCCAGTGCTCCCTGGCAAGTAAATGTCGACAGCGAGTTCACCTGTCGCCGGAACCTGCAGCCGCACCGGATCGCTAGCGACATGAGCATTCGGAACGATGGTGATCGACGATCGCCCTCCGAACGTTAGAGCCCGTTCGGATCCGGCCTCTATTGCGCCGTTCGGAGCGGCTATCGCCACTTGCGCGGCGCCGATGTTCAACGGCCGATCGCTGAACTCATTTGTAAACCGTACACGCACGACGTCACCGCCGAGGCTGGTGAATACGATTTGCCTCAAGGTCTGATCGGTGAACCCGGTCAGCGATAAGCCTGTTGGGAATGGGGCCTGTGGGCTCGCGGCCCAACTGGCGATCCAGGATCGGTCTTTCTGATGATGCCCATGCCGGCCGTCTGTATCCGTGAACGCCGATGGCGTGATAACCGTCGCCCCCACAACGGCAAACACAATTGCAGACGCGATGCTTATGAAACTGCGCCTTGGAAATGACCGCAGCCGTTCCGCAAAAATCATAAGGACTCCTCCTTTAAAGAGATTTCTTGCTGTTATAGTTTAGGTAGGCCGGGCGATATGGAATAGATTGTTGTAGGAACTCATCATCTGCCGGCCACTTCTCGTGTAACCCCTTCTCAACACAGGACTGCCAGCTCGAAGACTCTGACGGGCGTGAATAATGGTTTACGGTTGAACTATTGTCAAGCGCGTTTCCTAATACGGATAGAGGCTGACATTCCATTGATTATCTTCATGAAACGATTTCAAACCTCGAAGATGTGAGTAATTGAGGCGGCTTGAGAACATCTTGAACGGGGCGCGTAATAACGCTCAAGAACAGCTCAAGGGATTTGCGTAATATCGGCCTCGGCGGGGACGACACTGGTGGGAGTGGAGGCTTCGCCCGTCTCTCTTAAAAATTACATCTACCCCCATATTACGACACTTAACATGTTAATTTGCCTTTCTTACAGTCTAAGGCAGATAGAGTTTTCAGGGGCGACAGCTGGCATGCGCTTCTGATTTCAATTTCCCAAAGAAGGAGCATGAATATGGTCTGTCCGAATTGCGGGAATATCAGTGACGGCAAACGCTTTTGCACCCAATGCGGCGCCGAATGGGCGTCGCCTCTCGCGCCAACCGCGCCTGCCTCCGGCGGCGCCGAGTCGCCTGCCGCGGTTTCGCCGCTCTCGGCCTCAGGCGCTTTGATCGGGAAGACGTTGGATCAGAAGTACTACCTCGAGTCCGAACTCGGCGTTGGTGGTATGGGGACTGTTTATCGCGCCGGCCGTCTGCGGATTGGCGACCGGGTGGCGGTCAAAGTACTCCACCCTGATCGAATGGCCGATCCGCATGCCGTCGAACGCTTCCGCCGCGAGGCGCAGACAGCCTCCCGTCTGAAGCATCCGAACGTCGTTAAGGTTTACGACTTCGGTATTTCCAGAGAAGGCCTGAACTATCAGGTCATGGAGCTGGCCGAAGGAGAGAGCCTGCGCAGTTTGGTCAAGCGACATGGCAAGCTGGCTGAGACAGCGGCCGCCGAGATTATCCGACAGGTCTGCGCGGCGTTGGATGAGACGCACTTGCAGGATATAGTTCATCGCGACATCAAACCGGAGAATATTCTCGTGCAGACAATCCCAGGCGGCTTGCATGTCAAGATGCTCGATTTCGGCATCGCCGCGCTGCGCGACGTTAAAGCCGGCAGGTTGACGCAAACCGGCGCCGTCGTGGGGACGCCACATTACATGTCTCCTGAGCATTGTTTGGGTGAAGAGTTGGATGGACGCTCGGACATTTACAGTCTGGGCATCGTCCTCTTTGAAATGCTGACCGGCGTCGTACCGTTCGACTCGCCTACCACGACAGCCATAGCCATTAAACATGTCAATGATCCGCCGCCGCCGCCGCGCATATTGAATCCGAAAATCTCGCCCGCAGTTGAGACGGTCGTGCTGCGCGCGCTTGAGAAGCGGCGCGACGCGCGGCCACAGACGGCGGGCGAAATGGCTAGGGAGTTGATTACGGCCGCAGGTGGCGTGCGGCGGGGTTCGCCTCATCCCGCAACAGTCGCGGCGCCAGGAGTTGTTACGCCGGCGCCAATAACAACGCCGAAATTGAGGGAATTGGTTGCTCCCGAACTGAACAGAAGGGTGGAGACGTCGCGCGGCGCCGCTCCGGCGTTCGGTGGAGTGGTTCCAATAATCGGATCGAGCGGAAAACTCGTGTCACTGGTTTTCGGCCCGTTACTCAGTGGAGTCAGCCGAATTTTGGTCCGGATCTTTCTTCATAAGCGACGGCGCAGATTCTACGCAGCGCGCCGCCCGGGGGCGAGAGTTAGCAAGCCCTTTTCGCTTTTTTCAAGCTCGCTTTTTTCAAGGTTATTTCCCACGAGCGCACGAACGTCTCGACTCGCCTGGATGCAAGTTCCCTGCCCGCGCCCGGTTAACTCCGTCGTTGGGCCTGGTAGAGATGAAAGACGAAGTTAAACAGTAAAACGGCTCTTCCAGATTTTCCCCCGCGCGCCTGCGTCTGCGTACGGGACTCTGCGATTGTCCAAAAGGCGCTAGTTCTGTTTGATTTGGTGAATCTGGTGGGAGGCTGTTTTTGATTTGGGTTATTCGTTATCAGACGCAGGCAAAAAGCTCGTTGTTTGGTAACCGTTCAGGTGGGTGCACCTTCAGATGCCCTCGGCCACCCGTCATCTAACGGAAACTCTATTCCGAGTCGCCTGATGTGCGCACTAGAAAATCCCGAAGGTCATTCAGAATAATTTGGATCGCTCTATCGGGCGTCTCAGCTTGAAAATCTTCATAGCATTGCGAAAGCCAGAGGCCAGTATCGACAAAGATGGATTCATCAGAAGGTTGATCAGATGGCTGACCGTCGGTTTCGTTTTGTGGAAAGGTGGATTGGATTCGATACATTTCCAGTCGCCAGATACGGGCGCGGAAGCGCTGAGCATCGGAGATGTCCTGAAACAATTCCAGTCTGAGACTGAAATGATCCTCAGCGACTCCCAAGTCAAACTCGATGATTTTTGCGAGTTCAAACAGAGGGCTGGTAATGCTCGGATGCTGAATGGCTATTGCCATAGGCTGATCCCTCCACAATCGATGAAGAAGCCCATCCACCCAGGCTCCGGATTATCGAACGATACTTTCAGTTTTGACTTCATGATCAATCCCCGCTGAGAAGGTAGATCACACTATGAGGAATTCGGCAGTAGACAACAGGCGCTCGGCTGACTCAGGGCCGCCCGACACGCCGCCGTCAGATACTCCAGCACGTCCCGGCCTTGTTGCCGCAGGCTCGTAATCGCCGTCAATATCCGCTCGACGAATCGGCTCCCGCTTTCACTCTGCGTCCCGAATGACTTACGCCTCCACATCACCGCGCGCCTCAATGGCCTCTCCGCATTTTTGCTTCTCGCCTTCGGGCCAGATCATTTCATCGACATGATTGACCGGTTGCTGGTGGACATACTGCTGGGCTGTCCTGACCGGCTGCTCCAGCGCTCTTGAGACATGATCCTGAATGGTCGAGACACTTCCCAGACTCAGATCTAAGCCGTGCAGCGCCTCCATCGCCTCCACTACATCACGATTGCCGAAGCCTCATCATCACTCACAATAGCGGTCTGCCCACCTCAGGGGTTCTCTACGCGCGTCCACATGACACCGTCCGACGACGTATAGATATCCTGCACTCCCACGGACCATATCGCATCGCGGGTTGCGGAAAGATATGCGGTCGAGATCTCGCGATCGGGCTCGATCGTTACTGTTTCCAGGGCGCTGTCATTCAAACAGAAGACTCCGCCGTAGTTGGATACGTACATGCGGTCCTGGAACAGAACGACGCCCCAGAAGTTTTGAGTTGTAGCTCCGTGATCGATCGTGCGCCAGGAGCCGGGGGCGCCTCTCATTATTACACCGTCTAGGCCGACGATGACGAAGTCGCCTTCATCCGTAGCCGAAACGCCAGTCAGCGTGACATTTGGTCGGCTCTCCTCCATCGACCATTGTTGTCCGTCAAAGCGCCAGATTTCGCCCTTGTGGCCTACGGCGATAAGGGTACCGCCCGCAGCCGCTACGGCATTGAAGCCGGTTGCCGAAGTTCTGTCCTTGCGACTCACGAAGCATGTGGCGTCGATCGCACTCCATTCGCCGCCTTGCGACCTGCGGTAGGCTCGCCGGGCCATTCCGACAGCGATCAATTCTTCTCCTACCGCAATCATGTTTCTCATAAGCAGAAGATCGCTTGGCCCCTCATCGGAAGGATCGATGATTTCTTCGGTGATGACGCCTTTGACTCGCTTGTAGACCTTGCCGTTCGCGCACAAAAAGAACAACTGAATTGAATCAGTTCCCAGATGGCACATGCCGACGATGGCATTCGGCCATCGCTCGAGCGTGTACCACTTGCCGTCAAAGAAGAGATAAACATACGTGTGGGCGATATTCTTGCCTGAAAGCTCTGCAGTCTCCGATGAAACCAGCGCGCAATTAGCGGCTTGCAGATAAACACCGGTGTAGTGCAGATCGAATTTTTGCGTATCGCTCATTGCAGGGCTCCTCTCGCTCGTACAAACTGTGAAATAGGCCTTATATCCAGCTTCACGTCTGTAGTCGTCGTTTTCATCGCCACGCCGTTTGTTGCGAGCGTGCAGCAAACGGCGCCAGCTTAGAGGTGTGGACCGACTTTGTCTATGCTCTCCCGGCGGCTTGAAGCCCCTAGGTGAACGGTTACCGTTGCTTGTTGTGGAATGACTACCCAAGAGGATGTCAATTCATTCGAATCACTCGGACGCGATGCGCTTCGCTGTCGCCGATGAAGATCGAGCCGTCGCGGTCGACAAAGACGCCGTGCGGACGCGACATCTGACACGCCAGCGGGTCGCCGTCCGCCCCATCTCCTTTGGCTCCGGTTCCTGCTATCAGTTCAATCGTCTGTTTGCGAACGTCGATCATCCTGATCGAATGGCTTTCGGTGTCGGCCAGATAGACGTTGCCGTTCGGCGCTACACTAAGACCTTTCGGGCCGGACAGCGCGGCCAGCTTGGCCATGCCGCCGTTGCCGGTGAATCCTTTCTCTCCCGTCCCCGCGACGTGATGAATTGTCCCCGCTCTCATGTCCAGCCGATAAACGGCGTTGCCTTCGCGCAGGGCAAGCCACATGTCTCCACGACGGTCGAAGTCGATCGCGCGCGGGCCGTTGAGCGGGGTTCCGGCGATCTTCGCGCCGTCGGGCGTCGGTCTTTTCTCCCCCGTTCCGGCGAACGTCGTGATCACGCCTGTCCTCATATCGACCTTGCGGATGCGGTGGTTGAGGATGTCACAGATGTAAAGGTCGCCGCGCGCATCGAATTGGATGCTGTGTGGTTGATCGAACGTAGCTTGCGTGGCCTGTCCGCCGTCGCCCGAAAATCCGGCCTTGCCCGATCCCGCGACGGTCGTAATGATCCGCGTCCTCGCGTCAACGCGTCGGACGACATGATTGAGCCTTTCGACGAAAAACATTTCGCCCCGTTTATCGAAACGGACTTCGTAAGGCTCATTGAGAGTAGCCTCGAGCGCAGGCCCGCCGTCGCCAGAATAGCCTTTCTTGCCCGATCCCGCGACGGTCGTGATCACGCCGTTCCGGTCAATTCTGCGGATGACGTGATTCATCGCATCGCAGACGTAAAGCGCGCCGTCCGGCCCCCGCGCGACGCCAAACGGATTGTCGAGCCGCGCTTTCGCGGCCTGTCCGCCGTCGCCCGCGTAACCCGCCTGTCCAGTGCCCGCGAAGGTTTCGATCTTCAACTTCTGCGCAGTGGGTCGAGTAGCCGAAACTGCCGCGCAGAGGCAGAAGATCAATGCTGTTGTAATTGCGCGTATTTGCATGAATTAGGTCGGAGTTTGGATCAGCGCCGCGAGTGGTAGCGGGCGGGATCCCTGAATCAAACTATTGATAGAGCTGCGCTCGTTACCGCTCACGATATTGATTGACATATGGTAAAGCCGGCATAAGAATAACCGCGCCTGCGGTTTCAGTGAAATAGAATCCTTCTATTCGCGGAGAAAAATTATGCGCAATGCGAAACCACTGAAAGCTGTGCTTGCCGTTTTGGCGCTCGGCTGCTGCGCCTGGGCGGCCACAGACGGTCTCCCATTCACCGCCGAACAACTCAATCACTGGGCTTACCAAAAAGTGGAGAAGCCGAAAATACCTGTGGTCAGAGATCGCGCGTGGGTCAAATCTCCGGTTGACGCCTTCGTCCTGGCGAAACTCGAAAGCGAAGGCGCCAAGCCCGCGCCCGCCGCAGACAAGATCACTTTGTTGCGCCGCGCGACGTTCGATTTGACCGGCCTGCCGCCGACGCCGGAAGAGGTCAACTCGTATCTCGCCGACGACTCGCCCGGGGCGTTTGAGAAGGTGGTTGACCGTCTGCTCGCCAGTCCGCATTACGGCGAGAAGTGGGCGCGCCACTGGCTTGATCTGGCGCGTTACGCCGAGAGCGAAGGATTCAAGGCAGACGAGACGCGGCCCAACGCCTGGCGCTATCGTGATTACGTCATCAAGGCGTTCAACGAAGACAAACCCTACGACCGGTTCATCAAAGAACAGATCGCCGGCGACGAACTCTGGCCCGACGATCCTGGCGCGGCGGTCGCCACAGGATTCAACCGCCATTACCCCGATGAATACAACGCGCGCAACTTGCGGCAGCGGCGGCAGGAGATTTTGAATGACATCACGGACACCGTCGGCGCGGTTTTTCTGGGTTCAACGATCGGATGCGCGCGCTGCCACAATCACAAATACGATCCGATCCTCCAGAAAGACTATTACCGTCTGCAGGCATTCTTCGCCGCCACACGTTCGAAAGACGATTACGTTCTGATCCCGACTTCCGAACAAGCCGAATACCAGCGCAAACTCGCCGCATGGCAGGAGCAGACCAAAGAGATACGTGAACAGATCGCCAAGATCGAAGCGCCCGTCGTCAAGGCGATCTATGACGACAGCTTCGATAAATATCCGGAAGAGATCAAACTCGCCCTCACCACTCCGCCCGAAAAGCGCGACACGATGCAATGGCTGATGTATCACAAGGCGCAATGGCAACTGAATTACGGCGTGGATGAGGATGGCAATGGCGTCGCGCAAAAGTTGAAAGGCGAGCAGAAGAAGCAGTGTGAGGCGCTGCGCAAACAACTGGCCGCTTTCGACGAGATCAAGCCGAAACCGCTGCCCATCGGCTCGGGCATCACCGACGTCGGCGCGCAGGCTCCCGCGACTTATGTTTTGAAAGGCGGCGGTTACGACGCGTTCGGCGAGGAAGTGCAGCCGGGTTTTTTGACCATCTTTGACCGCGGCGACGCGAAGATCACACCGTCAAAGATCGGCACGACAGGCCGTCGCACGGCCTTGGCGAACTGGCTCGCCGACCCCGCCAATCCGCTGACTGCTCGTGTGATGGTCAACCGCATCTGGCATTATCACTTCGGACGCGGCATCGTCGGCACGCCGAGCGATTTCGGCCAGATGCGCGACCGCGAAACTCACCTTGAATTGCTGGACTGGCTCGCGGCTACTTTTGTCGAGCAGGGCTGGAGCGTCAAAAAGATGAGCCGGCTGATCATGCTCTCGAACACATACCAGCAATCGTCGGCGTTCGATGCTGAGACGGCAAAGGTCGATCCGGACAACAAACTGCTTTGGCGTTTCCGTCGCCAGCGTCTGACGGGCGAAGAGATTCGCGACGCGACCCTCCTGGTGAGCGGGCGCATCAATTGGCAGATGGACGGCCCGAGCGTCTTCCCCGAAATTCCGAAAGAGATGGACGTGCGCGGCGGGTGGAAGCGCAACGAGAGTGAAGATCAGAAGACCCGACGCAGCATTTACACCTTCGTCCGTCGCAATTCGCGTTATCCGATGTTCCAGGCCTTCGACATGCCTGACACGCACGAGAGTTGTTCGCGCCGCTCGGTGACGACCACCGCGCCGCAGGCTTTGAACCTGCTCAACGACAAAACGATCCTGATCTCGGCCCAATCGTTCGCGGGCCGCGTATTGAAAGAAGCCGGCGACGACGTCAATAGACAGATCGCGCTGGCTTACCGCCTGGCGTATGCGCGAGCGCCAGAAGCCGATGAGCGCAGGTTGGCGATCGACTTCCTCGATCAACAATCGGCGCTGATCAAATCCAGAATCGAGGCGAAGCAGCCGGTGGCTTTGCCGTCGAATTGCGATATCGCGCCCGACGTGACCGCCCAGGCTCGCGCGGCGGCCCTGGTAGATTTTTGCCACGCGCTATTCAACTCGAACGAGTTCGTTTACGTGGAATGAAATTCTGGGAGATAAAATGGAACGACGTGATTTCGTCAAACAGTCAATCGCCACAGCGACCTTAGCCGGGATGAGCGCAAAGGCTTATTCCCGCGTCATCGGCGCAAACGACCGCATCCGGCTCGGGGGCATTGGTCCGGGTGACCGGGGCTCAGGCCGCGTTGCCACGGCGCAGAAGCTCGGCGCGGACATTGTCGCGCTTTGCGATGTCAACAAAGGCATGTTGGAACTCGCGCAAAAGAGACTCACCGCGCCGGTCGAAAAGACCTATGTTGATTACAACGACCTGCTCGCGAATAAGGACATTGACGGCGTGATTATCGCCACGCCCGACCATCTGCACCACGATTGCCTGATTGCGGCCGTCCAGGCGGGCAAAGACGCTTACATCGAAAAACCGCTCTGCCGCACAATCGAAGAAGGCGAGAACATGGTCGCCAAGGTCAAAGCCTCGAGCCAGATCGTACAGGTGGGTAATCAACGGCGCAGCGGCGACCACTTCAAAAAAGCCCGCGACATCGTCGCCTCGGGCGGCATCGGCGAAATCCGCTTCGTGCGCATCTGGGATTTCCGCTATCGGCCGGTTGACCCGTACATCAAACGCAGCCAGGATCAATCGCTCTTCGCGCCTGAATTGGTTGATTGGCCGCGCTTCCTCGGCCGCGCTCCGAAACGGCCTTACGACGCGAAACGCGCGTCGGGCTGGCGCTGGTTCTGGGATTACGCCGGAGGTTTGATGACCGACATCGGCCCCCATTGGCTGGACGTGGCGATGTGGATCACAGGATGCGATGGGCCGCGCACTGTTTCCAGCAACGGCGGCAAATACCAGAACCTGGACTGGGAAACGCCCGACAACGTCCATGCGATCCTCGATTGCGGCGCGTTCGCGATCGTTTTTATGGTGCAGTTTATGAACGGGCAAGAGTATGACGGCGCGGCGTTTTACGGCCTGGAAGGCAGCATTGTGCAGGAGAACAACCGCGGGATGATGGTTCGTTATGACAAGAACCGCAAAGAAGTCGAGAGCTGGAAAGTGACCGACGAGAGCGTGGCGCACATGCAGAACTTCCTCGATTGCATGCGCAGCCGCAAGCAGCCGAACTCGCCGGTTGAATTGGCTAATCGCGTGCTGGTCGGCGCGCATCTGGCGAATGAATCATTCAGGTCGGGCAAGCGTATAAACTGGGACACGGCGCGGTGGCGACACGCCTGACGGGCGCTTGAAGATTATATCCGACTGTTTGTTACTCTAATTTTGCTATCTTTTTCGGCGGGGTTGATACCTTGATTGGCGGCTTGGTGAACGAGATGTTTACTTGCATCGCAATGCTACTTTTGATGCTAGCTCGACTAACTTGATGTCACCTTTAAAAACCACTTTTTGACAAGGAGAACACCCATGACTAACACCAGTTTCTTCCGTAATCAATGCGGGTCGCGAACTTTGAAGGCCTTGTTACTGGCGATAATTACCATGACGATGGCAATCATTGCGTCGGCTGCCGCGCCGGTCGGGCAGACAATTTGGATAAGGGCCTCCGCGACAAATCGGTTTGTATCAGCGGATCAAGCCCGCGGCGCGTTTGCGCCGCTTGTCGCCGACCGCACGACGGTTGGCGGCTGGGAGCAGTTCCAGGTAGTTGACGTAGGCGGCGGGTTTATTGCGTTGAGGTCGATCGGGACCGGGAAGTTCGTGAGCGCGGATCTGAACCGCGGGACGTTCGCGCCTCTTGTCTCCGACCGCGCCAGCGCGGGCACATGGGAAAATTTTACATGGGCCGATCTTGGGGGCGGCGCCTTCACATTGAGAGGGAGAGTGACCGGGAAGTTCGTGAGCGCGGATCTGAACCGCGGAACGTTCGCGCCTCTTGTCTCCGACCGCACGTCTGCAAGCACATGGGAGACATTCACCTGGGGAGCGGCTGGCTCCTCACCTCCGCCAACGCCAACGCCAACGCCAACGCCTCCGCCTACAGGAGGAGCGCCTCCGGGATTTCCAAACTTACTTTGGTCCGACGAGTTCAATGGGACAACGATCAGCGGCGCTAATTGGACCTACGATCTCGGCAACGGCGGGTTTGGTAACAATGAGCTGGAGAATTATACCAATCGCCCGGAGAACGCGCGCATCGAGAATGGGATGCTGATAATCGAAGCTCGCCGGGAGAACCTCGGAGGGAGCGCATACACGTCCGCTCGCCTCAAAACGCAAGGTCTTCGAAATTTCGGCGTCAACACCTGGGTCGAAGCCCGAATCCAGGCGCCACAGGGGCAAGGCATCTGGCCGGCGTTCTGGATGCTGGGCTCATCGATCAGCAGTGTGGGATGGCCTTCTTGCGGGGAGATAGACATCATGGAGATACAAGGCCAGAACCCATTGGTAAATTTCGGCACGATGCACTGGGCAAACAACGACGGCTCGCACGCCTCGTTCGGGGGGACTTTTAACTCGTCCACCTCTCTGGCGGCCGGGTTCCATACCTTCGCTATTTCCCGCACCACCACAGCAATCAAATGGTACGTGGATGGTGTGCAATATCACGAGGGCAATATCGCGGGCGGAATTAACAGCACGTCAGAGTTCCAGGGCCAATTCTTCATCCTTCTCAACGTCGCGGTGGGAGGCAATTTCGTCGGCAGTCCGAACGCCGGCACGCCCTTCCCGCAGCAGATGAGAGTGGATTACGTCAGGGTCTGGGGGCAATGAAATGAATGATCAATTGACTATGAGGGAAAGATATTTGCTCAAGCGCCGCGACTTCCTGTTGCAGTCGGGCGCGGGCTTGTGCTCAATCGCGCTCTCGTCAATGCTAGCGGAAGATGGTTTTGCATCGGGAATCGACGACAAGTCGTCGATTCCCGATCCTCTTGCGCCGAAGGCTCCTCACCACAAACCGCGCGCCAAATCGGTCATCTGGCTCTTTCTCGAAGGTGGTCCCAGCCATCTGGACACCTTCGATCCGAAGCCGAAATTGCTCGAACTCGCGGGCAAGCCGATGCCCGAATCGTTCGGCCGCCCGATCACCGCGATGGGCACGGCGTCGAATACGATTATGCCGAGCAAACGCGCATTCAAGCAGTACGGCCAGAGCGGCATTCCAGTTTGTGACTGGCTTCCGAATATCGCCGAGCAGGTTGACCAAATGGCGATCGTCCGGTCGTGCTGGATGGACGGGTTGAATCACGTCGGGTCTGTCTGCCAGATGAACACTGGTTCGATTCTGGCCGGCCGCCCGGCTCTTGGCGCATGGACGACCTTCGGGTTGGGCACGGCCAATCGGAATCTGCCGACCTTCGTGGTGATGGCGGACGGCGCGGAGGTCTTAGGCGGCGGCAAAAATTGGAGCGCGGGTTTTCTGCCCGCGATTTATCAGGGCACGCAGTTTCGCGCCTCGGACACTCCGGTCTTCTACCTCAAGCCTCCCGAAACCGTCAGCGATGAGCAACAACGCAACAAGATCAATTTCCTGTCGAAGATCAATCAACGTTTTTCAGCCGACAAACCGGACGACACCGAACTGCTGGCTCGCATGAATTCATACGAGCTGGCTTATCGAATGCAATCCGCCGCGCCCGAAGCGGTTGATCTGTCGAAGGAGTCTGAGGCGACGAAGAAACTTTACGGCCTGGACAATCCGGTCACGGCAAAATACGGGACGATGTGTTTGCTGGCGCGACGATTGGTCGAACGCGACGTGCGATTCATCCAATTGTATTCGGGTTCGGGCAGCGCCTGGGACGCGCACAACAACCTCGAAGGCAATCACAGCAAGATGTGCGCCAGCTCCGATCGACCTATCGCCGGATTGCTGGCCGATTTGAACTCGCGCGGGCTGCTCGAATCGACACTGGTCGTGTGGGGCGGTGAATTCGGGCGCACGCCGTTCAACGAGAAAGGTGACGGGCGCGATCACAACCCATGGGGCTTTACGATGTGGATGGCCGGTGGCGGCGTTAAAGGAGGGCGGATCATCGGCGCCACGGACGAGATCGGTTTGCGCGCAATTGAAAAACGGGCGCACGTCCACGACATTCACGCGACGATACTGCACCTGCTCGGCCTCAATCATTTCAGCACGCTGTACGAGCACAACGGACGGATGGAACGCCCGACGGTCAACGGCGGGGAAGTGATCGAGGAACTTTTTTCATAAAAGTCGTTCATGTCGCAATGAGCGACGCCCTGAAACAATGGGAATCAACCACGAAGAAACGAAGAGCACGAAGAAAAGCCCAGAAAAAAACTTCGTGCTCTTCGTTTCTTCGTGGTTGATTCTCTGAGGAGGACATGACCATGCGTCGCCGCGCCTTTCTGAAGACATCGCTACAATCTCTGGCGACCGCTGCGCTGGGCTCATCGTTGCTGGAAGCCCTGGCCGCGCCTCTGCCCAGGATGAAGATCACGCGCGTCCGGTTTTACGAATCGCCGATCAGCCGCCCGATGTTCAACCAATCTTTCCACATCGTCACAATCGAAACCGACGCCGGGATCACAGGCGTCGGCGAAGGTGGATCGCGCGACACCATTCGCGAATGCGCAGAGATGTTGATCGGCGAAGACCCGACGCGCATTGATCAATGCTGGCAGTTGATGTTTCGCGGGCGTTTTTATCCGGCGGGGCGCGAAAAACTCGACGCGATGGGCGCGATGGATATGGCGCTGTGGGACATCAAAGGCAAGGCGCTGGGCGCGCCCGTCTGGCAACTGCTCGGCGGCAAATCTCGTGATCATTGCGAATGCTATTCGACCGGCTTCGTCCATGTTGATGGTGGAATCAAGGAGAACGCGAAGGCCACGATTGACGCTGGCTTCCGCGCATTCCGAATTTCGGTCGCCGATCCGAGCGGCGAATCGCCGTTCGTTTCGCAGCGGATGGTGCGCAAGACCGCGGAGAGCTGCGCGGCGATCCGCGAAGCCATCGGCCCCGACGCCGATTGGTGCATTGATTACCACACGCGGCTGGATTTCCCGGACGCCGTGCGGTTGAGTACATTGCTCGAACCGCTCGAACCGTATTTCTGCGAAGACCTGGTGCGTTCGGAAAACCCCGGCGTTTACCGCGAGCTTCGCAAACAGGTAAAAGTTCCAATCGCGGTCGGAGAACAGTTCGGAACGCGGTGGGAGTTCAACGAGTTGGTCGAACAACACCTGATTGATTACAACCGCGCGAGCATCCCGAACTGCGGCGGCGTCACCGAGTATGTTAAACAGGCCGCGATGTGCGAGACTCATTACGTCGGGTTGACGCCGCATTTTACCGGCCCGGTTTCGGAGGCCGCTCTGGTTCACGTTTGCGCCGCGTTTTCAGGGCCGGTGTTGATGGAGCTGGCGGGAACTTACAAGCTCGACATCCCATATCTGCCGCAGCATTTCGATTACAAAGACGGTAAGCTATGGCCGAACGAACGCCCGGGATTGGGCGTTACGCTCGATACGTCGAAATTGACGCTGGCCGCGGAATTCACGACGCGTAACCAGCCGATCAAAATCTTTCGGCGGCCCGACGGGTCAATCACAAATTGGTGAATTTGAAATGAGATCAGAGCAAGTTATCGAACAAATCGAAGCCGGGCGCATCGTCGCCATTCTGCGCGGCGATTTCGGCGGGCGCGAGGAAGAGATCGTCAATGCGCTGGTCGAATCCGGAATCACCGCGGTCGAGGCGACGCTCAATTCGCCCGGCGCGTTCGATTCGATAAGCCGTCTGGCCGATCGCTTCGGCTCGCGCATCGCGGTCGGAGCGGGGACGGTGTTGCGGCCTGAGGAGGTCGAGCGAGCCGCAGACGCCGGCGCCAGTTTCATCGTCTCGCCCAATCTCAACGCGAAGGTGATTGAAATAACGAAGCGATTGGGGCTGGTTTCATTGCCCGGATGTTTCACGCCTTCCGAGATCCTTGAGGCGTTGAGCGAGGGCGTGGACGCGGTCAAATTGTTTCCGGCGCAATGCCTGGGGCCGGATTTCATCAAGGCGATGCGCGGCCCTTTGCCGAACATCCGCCTGGTCCCGACTGGGGGCGTCACTCCCGAAGCCGCCGGCGCCTACATCGAAGCTGGCGCGTGGGCTCTCGGGGTCGGATCGGAGTTGATCGGGAAGCGCGTTATGAATGACGACGGCTTCGACTCATTACGCCGGCGCGCGTCGGATTTCGTCGAGGCGGCGCGAGGCGCCGCGAAATGATAAACGGAGAGGCCAGCGAGGGTTGCCTGATCTGCGTCGACGCGGGCACGACCAACACTCGTGTCTGGTTGACCGCCGGCGCCCTGATAATCGCGCGAACGCAAACGGGCGTCGGTGTTCGCGACACCGCGCGCGACGGATCGTCCGAGCGGTTGCGCAACGCGTTGCGCGAATTGATCGACCGGGTTCGCGGCGACGCGCGCGATCAGGGCTTCGCGCAATCGCCGGAATGTGTAATTGCCGCCGGGATGATCACCTCGCCGCTCGGCCTGGCCGAAGTCCCACACGTCCCGACGCCCGCCGGGTTGAACGAATTGGCCGCAGCGGCGCGACATTATAGTTTTCCCGAAATCACCGATCTACCCATCCTGCTCATTCCCGGAGCGCGTTCCGGCCCACGACGATGTGATCCGGAAACTGTCGGAACTACCGACGTAATGCGCGGTGAAGAGACTCTGCTCGTCGGATTGCACGCGCTCGGCTTGCTCGCGCCGCGATCAACACTGCTCAATCTCGGCTCGCACTGGAAAGTGATCAAATTCGACGAGCGCGCGCGCATCGCGTCGAGCGTCACTTCGATGACTGGCGAGCTGATCCACACCGCGCAAACGCAGACGATCCTGGCCGGCTCGGTTCCGCAGATGCGGCCGAGCGCAATTGACCAGACCTGGCTCGAATCGGGAATGCGGGAGCAGCGACGTTCGGGATTGGCCCGCGCGCTTTTCTGCGTTAGGCTGCTGGAACAGGGAAGCGACGGTTCGGCAGAGCAGCGGTTGTCATTCCTGATCGGCGCGTTCCTGGCTTCTGATATGGACGCGATGCTTTCTCGGAGGTTGTTAGATCCGGATGGTGCGGTCGTCATCGCTGGCGGAGGCGTGATCGCTGAAGCCTGGCGCGGCGCGCTTGTCCAAAGCTCCATACGAGCAATTACGCTTAGCGATTCTGAAGTTGAAAACGCGACACTTGCCGGGCTTCGACGCCTCTTCTCAGCTCTTGGTCAATGATCTATCTGGCTGTGATCATCGTTTCGGGCCACCTATGTGACTCGGATTAACAGTTACAATCCTGGCTTCCTCACCCTCGCAACATGCTGATCGACAAGCGTTTGCGAGAGCGGGTGAATCAGGGTCTGCAAGTAACAGTTAATCTATTGACAAGGCATAACGTGGAAACGTATATGGCCATCATTCTCAATTGTCATCGTCGTCGCTTTGGTGATTCTCAAAGCGATCATTACGCACAGCACGTCTCGGACGCGTAACCAAAATTCAACCTCTCCCCCTCCGTTCGTTGCGAAATTAGCCAAGCTTGAATAGGTGTCGGCATATAGGTATCTGCTCTTGCGCCTTGAGATTTGTGCGAGAGCCTTACCGCCATTTTGCCGATGGCAATAAGGCTCTTTTGAGCACTACAACCTTGGTTGCCGCAGGCAGCTTCAGGATGCTATGCCGTGAACAGCGCGTATCCTAAAGCCCTCGGCAGCAAGTTTCAACCTGAAAGGAGCTTACCCGTGATCTGCGCTTCTCGCTCTATCGCATTCCGTTTCCTCTCCTTACCGCTGATTGGTCTTTTGGTCGCAGCAATGCTCTACTCGGCCTTTGTGCTGACAAAGCGCGGCGCAGCAGCCCAAGAGAAATCCTCTCAATTTGCGCTCAATAAAAATCGCAGAAAACAGGAACCCGGCAAATGTCCGGGCTGCAAGCAAGTTGACGATCATTACGTCAACATCCCTTACTTCTCAGAATCTAGCGGGATGACTTCGACGCTCTCGCTCAACAACAATATGAAAGAAGCGACGGAGGTAAAAATAACCATCTTTAACGGCAAAGGAGAATCGTTCGAAGCGCCGCCCGTCGCTTTACAAGGCGAGTCAATAACGCGCCTGAGCTTGAAGGACCTGACGAAAGGCGCGAGGGGAGACTTCAATTCCGGCAACATCCGAATCTTCTATCGCGGCCCGGCTATGGGCGTCACTTCTCAGGTAAGCGTGGTCTCGACCCGGGAGCGAGTGTCGTTCGAGTCAATGGCTTCGGAGACAATGATGTTCGCATCGAGCAAATTAAACGGCATTGCCTGGGTTCCGGATGATCGAACTCAAGCCGGCGTCGCGCTGACCAACGTCGCATCTTCAACATTGACGGTTACAGCCACTAGCGGTAGGGACCCGAACAGGAAGGTGAAGCCCATCAAACTCGATCCCCGCGAAACGCGCGTCATTGACCTGAAAGAATTCATCGATGTCAGAAGAGGTTCCACAGCATCAGCATTGATCAGGTTGGAACACGACGGCGCTCCCGGCGCTCTCATCACCACGGGCTTTGCGCTGAATGAGAAGACCGGCTTCTCGTGCGGCATCAACTTTGTTGACCCTGCAACTGTCAAATCGAGCCGCCTGGCCGGCGCTCGACTGCGGTTCGGAAAGGCGAATGATAAAGAAGGCTTCCCATCAGGCGCCACATTCCGCGCGCCAGTGGTGATCGCCAACGTCAGTGATGCGCCGACCGATGCGCGCATCTCCGTCGAATACACCTTTGAATCCGCGCACTATAAAGTTGATCTGGAGCCGGTCACGCTTGCAGCCCAGGAAATCAAAGAGATAGATCTGACTCAGGAAATGGAACGGAGAGGCGTGTCAGGGCCGGTGGACAACGCCGGCGTAGACATCATTTACAGCGGCGCCGCCGGTTCTGTGATCGGTCGGCTTGTCAGCGTTGATGCGAGTGGAGACATCTGCTTTGAAGTCCCGATCAAGGACCCTCTTTCAGGGGTCAACCGTGTGGGAGGTAGCTACCCATGGCGACTGGACCAAGGGTATACTTCGATCCTCCACCTCAAGAACACGATTGGCGAAACAGTCTACGCGATGGCGCAACTGAGATACGACGGCGGGACTTATCATCTTGAACGAATCAAGCTCGCGCCTTACCAGACCGTGGCGGTGGACATCAAGCAATTGAGAGACGCGCAGCAGAAAGATATTCGCGGCGGGGTTATGCCGAAGGATTTGATCAGCGGAAAAGTCGTGTGGTTTGAAGAGAAAGTCGGCTCGCTCATCGGCAGAATGGAGGTGACCAGGCTCGATGCGGGAGTGGCAAGCAGCTTCAGTTGCGGCGGCTCTTGTCCCTGCTCACCCAACTATGACTATTCTTACTTCATACCTTCTTCTCTCGATGGGCCGGCGGATCAATACGGCGACTATTTCCTTTACGAGATGAGGCGTGACCCCTGCGACAACACCTATGGCCCATACGACAGAACCTTCGACGCTTTGTGGTCATCATCGAATCCTACTGTGGCAAGTATGGACGGCCCCGGACACATTTTTTGTTCATCTGCAGGCACTTGCACAATTACTGCCCAATTTACGGCAATACATTACGAACCTCAGGAAGGCTGCCTTGAAGAATACACGGATGTCTTTCCTAGCGCGCCGGTAACGGTTAAACCGTCAATCTCCAGCCTAGACCCAAACCGTGGTTTGATTGGGCAAACTCACAAGGTTACAGTTGTGGGAGCAGGATTTGCCAATTCTGCCGATGTCAATGTGGGCGGCAGCGGCATTACAGCTACTGTCAAATCCGTTGGGCCGCGCTCGGTCGTCGTTGATTTTGCCGTGGCTGCTGATGCTGGGGAAGGCAATCACACAGTTTCGGTCACAGTTAACGGGCAGACCAGTAACAGCGTCAACTTCTTTGTACAAATTCCGAAGAGCCTAAGAAGAGATCAGATCTCCGGCGTGATAGATATTGACCCAGGCCCAGGCGACATCAAAGACCTCTTCGATCGGCTTATCGCGCCAAACGCCTGCGGCGCATATCGAAACTTAAAATATACCCTGCTGGATCAAGATGACCCCGGACAACCAATCAAATTCGAAGATGGGGTGGAGATCCTTGAGCAATTTTCTGATTATCAAGGGCCTGCCGCCCTCCAGGACAAATTGAGGCCCATGAATGATTTCACGAATAACATAGGTGAGCTAGCTGATACAGTGGGGATCTGGGGAACAAGTCCGGATTGCCCGCCGCAATTCATGTTGTCCTTCAAACAAGGCTTCAAAGCAAAGATTGGTTCTAAGGAGTGGATGCTGACAACGGCTAACTCTATTTCAATGGTAAAGGCAGCGGATGGGACCTACACTATAACCGTGACTAATACAACGCAGTAGTCACTTAGCGTCCTTTGGAGAATGATTTTCACAGTGGGAGCGGCCAGAGTTCCTCAAGTATCCGTTCCTAACTAGCTATACAGAGGAGTCGCTGGAGACGCTCACGTCGCGGTGAGCGTCTCCTTGAAACAATGAGGATGTGGGAAGGGCTTTAGTCTTTCCGTAAGCATTGGCAGACTAAAGTCCTTCCCACATTCTCGGAGGAGGCAATATGGTAAAAGCAACAATCGTAACCTTTCTTCTCTCGACTCTCTTGCTTTCGGGTAAGGGAAACGACTTTCTGTCGGCTATGGTCGCTACATCAACCTCAAGGCTAGAACTCTCACAAGAACTCGAGACTCTGCACGCCAGCAGGGTTTTTGTTTATGCCCTGTCAACAGAACGTTTGCCGGGGGGAATGGTCTGGCAGGTGAATTGCGGCGGTGATACGCCTCGGATTAAAGCCGATCTTTCCAGGTTGCAAATGGATGAGACGCTGAGTCTCATCATTAACGCATTTCCGCAGTATCGCTTGCACAAAGAAAATGGAGTCATTAATCTGATTTTGGAAACCGGCTACCCAGCATTGTTACGGACCAAACTTAGCAGTTATCAAGTTGATAGCGCGCCGACGGCCACTGTCGCTTTAGGCATTTTACTCAATCTCCCTGAATTTAAAGAGGCGGCTTCACGACTAGGCCTTAAACCTGCGCTTAGTTTTGGCGGCCTAAGTTCTCTACGAGAAGAAAACATCACTCTTTCCTTAACAAATGTAACAGTCCATGAGGCGCTGAATGCGATTGCGCGGGCACATGGCAGAGCGATCTGGAATTACACGGAATTTGTTGAGTGTGACGGCAAAAAGGAATACTCCATCAAGTTTATCCTGCAATAGTTTTGGCGGATCGGCCTCGCATGTCATCACCATCGTGGGCGTTTTGACGTTAGCCACGTAGTTTAGCGGCGCGCGCGGCGAATTCCATCAGGTCTTCCTATAGGCGCTTCTGGATCATCTTTACTCCATTCGCCAGTTTTTTCGATCGTCGTCTCTGCGGCGCTCGTCTCACTTCACCAAGAATTCGCCCGCGCCCTGTTTTACCTGTTCGTTTTCGCCCACGGCCTTGTGAGGAGTGAGACTCAACCTTCTTCCAGTGATCAACCTCGCGCCGCGTTGGTAGGTGAAATACGACCACGCCCAGTTGAAGAGCACGGCGAACCGGTTGCGGAATCCGATCAGGAAGAAGATGTGAACCACCAGCCAGGCCATCCACGCTATAAAACCGCTCAGATGTAATTTGCCGATCTCGGCTATCGCGGCCTTGCGACCAATTGTCGCCATGTTTCCTTTGTTGAAGTATCGAAACTCTTCATAAGGCTTGCCGGCCAGACCGTTTCGGATATTTCGAGCGACGCGACGGCCCATTTGCATCGCCACCGGGCTGACGCCGGGCAGCGGCTTTCCGTCCTGTTCTAGATAGGGAATCAGGCAGGATCGTTGTAATCGCTGAGATAGATCACTTCGTCATAGTCCACGAGGCCGAATCTGATCTGTTGCAGCCAGCCGAACTTGCCAAGCAGGTTGCGCGGCAGGCCGTGAAATTCGGCGAAGTAAACTGTCGTCTGATAGGTCAATCCGGCGACCTGCATTGTGACTTCGTGACCGAAAGCTTGCAGCAGGCCAGTAAGTGTGGAGAATCGCGCCGGCATGCCGGCTTCGATGTCCAGCCCAAGCGTTTCACCTACTTCTCGCTGAAAGAGACAGGCGGCTGCGCCAGTGTCAATACAAGCCAGGCATTCAAAGTCTTCGCCGCCAGCATGCAGCGCAATACGCAGAGGAATTCCTGGTTCATGCTCTTCGTAGTGAACACGGGAGCGAAAGGAGAGTTGATACCGTTGTGACATATTCAGAAACCCGCGAATGGAGGCGTATCCGGAGGCTCAACCAGGACAATAAGAGCATGAGGAACGCCGGCAGCTTTGGCGGCGGCATGAACCTCTTTGGCCGATTGACCGGCGCTGATCAAGCGATCTTCGTCCAAAGCGACCCACTGATTGGCATATTCGGCGCGATGCTCTCGCAACCATTTCAATTCCTTCTCAGCGCCTCTTTCAGGGGCGATCGGTGGGACGCGTTTCATCACGATTGGCGCCATCACGTCAACATCAGGCGCGTCCCGGGCGCCGCCATTCGAGGCGCTCCTCTGGTTGAGCGCTTCATTGACCGCACTGCGGTTCAGCCATTGGCGGAGCTTGATTCGCTCTTGCGACGGCAACGCGTCTATCGCTTCGACAATCTGTTCAAAGGTGAGTAAAGACATAAAAACACCTCCGCTGAAATTCTAGCACAGCCTCAATTTGGCGTCGCGTCTCACTTAACCAAAAATTCGCCCGCGCCCTGTTGAACCTGCCGCTCGTTTTCGACCACGGCCTTGTGCGGAGTCAAACTCAACCTTCTTCCGGTGATCAGCCTCGCGCCGCGCTGGTAGGTGAAATACGACCATGCCCAATTGAAGAGCACGGCGAACCTATTGCGGAATCCGATCAGGAAGAAGATGTGAACCACCAGCCAGGCCATCCACGCTATAAAACCGCTCAGATGCAATTTGCCGATCTCGGCGATCGCGGCCTTGCGACCAATTGTCGCCATGTTTCCTTTGTTGAAGTATCGAAACTCTTCATAAGGCTTGCCGGCCAGATCGTTTCGGATATTTCGAGCGACGCGACGGCCCATTTGCATCGCCACCGGGCTGACGCCGGGCAGCGGTCTTCCGTCCTGTTCCAGATAGGTCATGTCGCCGATGGCGAAGACGTTGTGATGGCCGGGAACGGTCAGATCATGATTGACGAGCACCCGTCCCCCGCGATCGAGCGGCTCGCCCAGCCGCGCCGCTAACGCAGTCGCGCGGACGCCCGCCGCCCAGATTACCGTTGCGGCACTGATCCTTTCGGAGCCGAGATAGACGCCGTGTTCGTCAATGTTGGTGACCTGGGCGCCGGTTCGGACTCCGACTCCGAGTCCGGCCAATTGTCGGCGCGCGCTCTCTGAAAGATCGGGCGCGAAACTCGCCAGTATCTTCGGCCCGCCTTCCAGCAGCAGTATTTCAGCCTCTTCGGGATAGATGTGGCGGAAATCGCGCGCCAGCACGAAGTGCGCCAGCTCGGCTATCGCGCCGGCGAGTTCGACGCCGGTCGGCCCTCCGCCGACCACCACAAAAGTCATCAGCGCGCGGCGGCGCTCAGGATCGGTCTCTTTCTCCGCGGCCTCGAAAGCCAGCAGCACGCGGCGGCGAATTTCGACCGCGTCATCCAGGTCTTTCAATCCTGGGGCGACTCTCTCCCATTCGTCGTGGCCGAAGTAGCTTGTGCGCCCGCCGGTGGCCAGAACCAGGTAGTCATATTTCAACTTCGAATCGCGCAACTTGACGGTCTGCTTGTTGAAGTCAATGTCGGTGGCCTCGTCGAGCAGCACTGTGATGTTCTTCTGTTCGCGCAGGACCGATCGGATAGGCTGGGCGATGTCCGCCGGCGAGAGTCCCGCCATCGCCACCTGGTAAAGCAGCGGCTGGAATAGATGGTGGTTGGCGCGGTCAACGATGGTGACTCGCACGGGCGCTCTTTTGAGCGCTTGCGCGCAGGTCAAACCTCCGAAGCCGGCCCCGATGATCACGACCTGTGGAATATTCCTGTTCATTGATCTCAGATTCTCCTCGTGTAGATGATAGGCTTCCACGAGCAGGAGATCAAAAAGGCTTGTCTAAATCAGGACAACCAACCGCAGAGTCCGCAGAGGTACGCAGGGAATGATCAAGATCGGTCTTTCCCTGCGTACCTCTGCGGACTCTGCGGTTGGACTATCAGGCATTATCAGAAGATATAACCGCCGGCCGCCACGGCTCTGTCAGCCAACCGCGTGCGAATCGCTGAGGTGTTGATCGGCGTGTATTTCGTGAAGCGGCGCAGCGCGGCGAGGAGCGTGCGCAGTTCGTCGCCTTCGACCGTCGCCGCAAGGGCGTTCTTCGCCGCCGCCTCGACGCGCGCCATCGCGTCGTTGATGTAAAGTCGGGTCGCGTCAATCGCCGCCTCGTGTCTTTCGGCGCCGTCGCGCTCGATGAGCTTCAACGTGCGGCCCAGGGCGCTGTCCATCTGGTACGACTCGATGATGATGTCGGCGATCCAGGTCAGGATCATCTGCTCTTTTTCGAGCCCCTGCATGAACTTCTGCGCGGCGGTTCCGAGCGCGGCCAGCGCGACCTTCTTCGAGTTCGCCACCAGTTTGCGTTCTTCGGCCAGCGGCGAGTCGTCCTCTTCAATGTCGAACGAAGGTCCGGCCAGCATCTCTTCCTGAAGTTTTTGCGCGGCGGCCAGCAGCGGCAATTGGCCTTTCATCGCGCGCTTGAGCAGCATTCCGGGGATCAGCAGACGGTTAATCTCGTTCGTGCCTTCGAAGATGCGGTTGACGCGGTTGTCGCGGTAGATGGCCTCGACCGGATAACTGCTGGTGAAACCGTTGCCGCCGTAAATCTGCACGGCCTCGTCGGCGCAGTAGGCGAGAACTTCGCTGCCAGCGACTTTCAGGATCGAGCATTCGACCGCGTACTCCTCGATTGCGGCGAGGACTTCGGTAGGGTTGTTCTTGTCAATCGCGCTCTCGCGGTCTTCGATGAAGCCGGCGGTGCGGTAGACGGCCGATTCGCAGACGTAAGTCCGCGCCAGCATCTCGGCCAGTTTGTATTTGATCGCGCCGAAATTGGCTATGGGCTGTCCGAACTGGCGTCGCTCGGCGGCGTATTTCGCGGCCAGCTCCAGAGTATGTTTGCTGCCGCCGACGCAGCCCGCGCCGAGTTTGAAGCGGCCGAAGTTGAGAATGTTGAAAGCGATCAGGTGGCCCTTGCCGATCTCGCCCAGGAGCCGGTCTTTCGGGATCTTGCAGTCCTGCAACAGCAACGGCGTCGTCGAGGAGCCACGCTGTCCCAGCTTGTGCTCTTCGGCGCCGGGAGATACGCCGGGATCGTTGCGCTCGACGATGAATCCGGTGAATTTTTCGCCGTCGACTTTGGCGAAGACGATGTAGACGTCGGCGAACGCGCCGTTGGAGATCCACATCTTCTCGCCGTTTAGAATCCAGTGGCTCCCTTCGGGGTTGAGTCGCGCGGTGGTCTTGGCCGCGAGCGCGTCGGAACCCGATCCGGATTCGCTCAGGCAATAGGCCGAAACCCATTCACCCGATCCGATCTTCGGCAGGTATTTGTTCTTCTGTTCTTCTGTGCCGAAATAAACGATCGGCAGAAGCCCGATGCTGGTCGTCGCGCCGAAGGTCGTGGCGAAGGAACCCTGACCGGTCATGTATTCAGAGATCAACATCGAAGAGATGTGATCGAGCGCAAGCCCGCCGTACTGCTCAGGGATGCTGGCCGAGAGCAGCCCCAACTCGCCCGCCTTGCGCAGCAACTGGCGCTGCAATTCGTAATCCTTCTCTTCGATGTTCGCGCTGTTCGGCGCCACCTCTTTTTCAATATATTCGGCGGTCGTCTGCGCGATCATCCTCTGCTCTTCGGTGAAATCCTCCGGCGAGAAGACCAGGCCCGGCGTCGTCTCGGTAATCAGAAAACTGCCGCCTTTGAAGATCGTTTTTTGTGTCGCAACCATAACTCGATCCTTTCTTTGATTGGTGGTTGATGGCTGGTGGTTGGTGGCTGGTGGTTGGTTGGTATCTCTTCAAGACCAACAGGGCTATTGAAGAATCTCAACCAACCACCAGCCACTAACCACCAACCACCCTCTCATCTCATCAAATTCTCAAAAATGCCCGCCGCGCCCATTCCGCCGCCGACGCACATGGTGACCATTCCGTAGCGAGCCTTGCGGCGCTTCATCTCATAAAGCAGCGTGGCCGTCAGTTTGGCGCCCGTGCAGCCGAGCGGATGGCCGAGAGCGATCGCGCCGCCGTTGACGTTCAACCGTTCGAGATCGAGGTTCAACTCCTTGATCACCGACAAGGCTTGCGCGGCGAACGCTTCGTTGAGTTCGATCAGATCGATCTCTTCGAGCTTCAGGCCCGCGAGCTTCAACGCCTTCGGAATCGCGAAGACCGGGCCGATGCCCATCTCTTCAGGCGCAACGCCGGCCGTTGCGAACGCGACGAACCGGGCCATCGGCTTCAGGCCCAGAGCATCGGCGCGTTCGCGCGACATCACCAGCGCGGCCGCCGCGCCGTCGGAAGTCTGCGACGAATTGCCGGCAGTCACTGTGCCTTTCGCGTGGAAGGCCGGACGGAGTTTCGCCAGCGCTTCCACAGAAGTGTCGCGGCGCACGCCTTCGTCAACCTCGAAAACGGTTTCTTTGACGCGAATTTTGCCGCGCCCCTTTTCATCCATCTCCAGATCGCGCGTCGTGAGCGTGAGCGGGACGATCTCTTCTCTGAACCGGCCCGAGTCAATCGCGGCGGCGGCGTTGCGATGCGAACGCGCTGAAAATTCATCGGCCTGTTCACGCGCGATGCCGTATTTGCGCGCCAGGTTCTCGGCCGTTAACCCCATGTTCAAATAGGTGTCCGGATAGGTATCCACGAGCGTCGAGTTTGGCGACAGGTTATGTCCGCCCATCGGCAACAGCGACATCGATTCGGCGCCGCCTCCGATGGCCACCTCTGAGAAGCCGCACATTATGTGCTCGGCGGCCTGAGCGATGGCTTGCAAGCCGGACGAGCAGAACCGGTTGATCGTGATCGCCGAAGACGAATTGGGCAATCCGGCCAACAGCGCGGTCTGACGAGCCATATTCATTCCCTGTTGGGCTTCAGGCGTGGCGCAGCCGATGACAACGTCTTCGATCTCTTCCGGCCTGACTTCCGGCGTACGCGCCATCAACTCCTTGATCACCCGGGCCGCCATGTCATCGGGCCGCGTGTCTCTAAGCGAACCGCGGGGCGCTTTGCCTATGGCGGTTCGTAACGCATTGACGATTACTGCTTCACGCATTTGTTTTTCTCCTTTGGCTTTGAAGCGGATTACGGCAGCAGATCGGCTACAGCGATTGACACATCCGGCCTGGCAATCGGCCTTACTGAATCGTCTTCTTTGAAAATCATCTTATCCCCATAACTGAAGCCGAATTCCGATGCGGCGTCAGCGATCGGGCGACGATGAACTTCAATCTGCCGGTCCTGCAAATTCAAGATCCAATAGTCCAGGATTCCCGACTTGGCATAGAGGCACGCTTTGCGACTTCTGTCGTATGACAATGATGAATCGGCGACCTCGATAACCAGCGCTGCCGTAGTAGGATGAGCGTCCTTGAAATCGCGCGCTTTGCCCTCAACAAGGGCTATATCAGGCTCTGGGTCGGAGTCATCGCCCAAACTGAGAGGTTTCTCCTCGCGGACCACCCAACCTTTGTCGAAGATTGCACGAAGAACATCGCCAGCCAATGTGACCGACGTGGCATGTGGGCTGTATATCGGGCTCATCTCGATTACCTCGCCTTCGATCAATTCGACGCGCTTGTCTTCAAAGAAACCAATTTCTCCAATTTTGTAATACTCTTCGCGCGTCCAGCGGTACGGCCTCGATTCAGGATTTATGTGTCTTTGCGCTGTCGACATAACAACCTCCACGAATGCGTCCTGACTTCAAGTCACATGTTAATTCCTAAGGGGTTTCCCTGTCTTCAGCATATGCGCGATGCGCTCCTGCGTAGCTTTTGTCCCGCACAAACTGACGAACGCATCGCGCTCCAGGTCGAGCAGGTATTGCTCCGACACGCGCGTCGGGCGCGTCAGATCGCCGCCGGTCATCACCGTGGCGATTTTTAACCCGATCAGCGCGTCGTGATCAGAGATGTAGCCGCCGCGCTTCATCATGTGGATTCCGAGCTTAAATTTGGTCAACGCGGCCTCTCCTAACACGAGAACATCCTGTGGCGGCTGCGGCGGGACGTAGCCTTCGGCGGCCAATCGCAAGACGGTCCGCTTCGCCTCTTCGATCACGCGTTTGTCATTCATCACGACGCGATCCTGTCTTCGCATCAATCCCCAGTTCTTCGCTTCGACGGCGCTCGTGGCGACCTTGCCCATCGCGGTCAGCTCGAAGTTGTGTTTGAGAATCTCGAAATGATCGGCGCCCGGCGTCGATTCCGCTATCTCAGCCGCGCGCACGGCCATCTCCTTAGTGCCGCCGCCGCCAGGGATCAGTCCGACGCCGACCTCGACCAGGCCGATGTAGGTTTCGGCTGCGCCGACGGCGCGGTCGCAGTGCAAAACCATTTCGCACCCGCCACCGAGCGTCAGGTGATGCGGCGCGACAACCGCCGGCTTGGCTGAATAGCGCAGGCTCATGGTCGTGTTCTGAAACTGCTTCACGGCCATCGCCAATTCGTCCCACTCTCCCTCCTGCGCCGCGATCAGGATCATCATAATGTTCGCGCCGGCTGAAAAATTCTCGCCCTGGTTGCCGATGACCAGCCCGGCGAAGTTCTTCTCGACCTCTTTGATCGCGAACTGGATCATCCCGATTTGATCTTGCCCGAGCGCGTTCATCTTCGCGTGGAACTCGACGCAGGCGACGCCGTCCCCAAGATCGATCAGGCTCGCGCCAACGTTCTTCTTGATGACCTTGTTCCGGTCTTTGAGCGATTTGAGAATCGTCACGCCCGCCGGCTGTTGGACAGGTTTGTATTCGCCGCTGACGAAATCGAAATAGTGGCGCGAGCCGTTCTCGGTCTTATAAAAGCTCCCGGCGCCGGAGGAGAGCATCTTCTCGACGTTGGCCGGAATCGCGCGGCCTTCTTCGCGCATCCTGTTGACCGATTGTTCGACGCCGATCACGTCCCAGGTTTCAAAGACGCCGAGTTCATGCGCGAAGCCCCATTTCATCGCGTTGTCGATCTCGACGATGTTGTCGGCGATTTCGGGGATACGGTTGGCGGCGTAGATCATCGCCTCGGAGGTCGTGCGCCAGAGGAATTCGCCTGCGCGGTCTTTGGCGTAGATCAACGCCTTCAACCGGTCTTCGAGTCGGTCCATATTCTTGGCCGTTTCGAGCGAGGCGATTTTGGGCTTCTGTCGCTCGCGGTATTCGAATGTCCCCAGGTCGAGCGTCTGAATCTCGTCGCCAACTTTGCGGAAAAATCCACCCTTGGTCTTGTCGCCAAGCAGCTTGCGGTCGACCATCTTCTGCAAAACGTCGGGCAGCATGAAAGTCTCGCGTTTTTCGTCTTTCGGCAAACTGGCGTAGAGGTTCTTCGCGACGTGAACGGCGGTGTCCAGACCGACGATGTCGAGCGTCCGGAAGGATGCGCTTTTGGCGTGGCCGATGGCGGTCCCGGTCATCACGTCGACTTCTTCGGTCGTGTAACCGCCTTCGAGCATGATTTTGATCGCGTCGAGCATGGCGAAATTGCCGATCCGGTTGGCGATGAAACCCGGCGTGTCTTTCGCATGAACGATGCCTTTGCCCAAAGTCCGGTCGCAGAAATCGGCGATGAAGTTTGCGACATCGGCGTCGGTCTCAGGCGTGATGATGATTTCAAGCAGATGAAGATATCGGGGCGGATTGAAGAAGTGCGTGCCCAGAAACCGGCGGCGGAAGTTGTCTGATCGTCCCTCGGCGAGGCTGCTGAGCGGAATGCCCGAAGTGTTCGACGTGACGATGGCCTCGGCGCTTAAATGCGGCTCGATGCGCTCGTAGAGCGAGCGTTTGATGTCAAGGTTCTCGACGATCGCCTCGATCACCCAATCGCAGCCTTTCAACTTGGGCAGGTCATCTTCGAAATTGCCGACCGAGATCAGTCCGGCGATCTCTGGCGAAAAGAAGGCGGCGGGCTTGGCCTTCTTCGCGGCGTCGAGCCCGGCCTGCGCAATGCGATTACGCACAGTTCCAGATTCGAGCGTCAATCCCGCTTTCTGCTCTTCAGGCGTCAATTCTTTCGGCGCAATGTCGAGCAACAAACAAGGAATGCCCGCGTTGGCCAGATGCGCGGCGATCTGGGCGCCCATCACGCCAGCCCCCAGGACCGCGGCTTTTTTGATCCGCATAGTTGAAGTCTCCCTTGGTGAAAAGACGAATAAAAATTCAAGCTTCCAGATTTACCGGTTTAACGGCGCTTGAGGCCAGCAATATTCAGTAGGGCATCAATCGCATAAACGGCGACAAACAGGCCCTCTATCGCTATCAAACTTTGAAGCAGCCTGGCAGCGTGTCTAGTCATGGTGATTGACGCCAGGTTCACTCTGGCCTCAATAGTTAGTTAGTATCTTCTCCGCCGCGAAGCCCAGGTTGAGCAATCGCCCCCGCGTTTGTTCGATCATCTCTGTCGATCCGCAGACCAGCGCGACCGGTTTTCGCAATTCGGGCACGATATTATCGAGCAAGCTCTGGACGTAACCTGTATGGCCGCTCCAATCGCCGTTCGGCCGGCTGATCACCTGGCGCAGCTCGACGCCCTGGTCGCGCCAATCGGTGGCCATCTCCTGCTCGAAGCAGAAATCATCTACCGTGCGCGCCCCGTAAAGCACCACGAGGCGCCCGTAATTCTTGCGCGAGCGCAATATATGGCGCAGCGTCGAACGCAGCGGCGCAAGTCCCGTCCCCATCGCCACAAAGACCATATCGTGGTCTTCATAATTCTCGACGGAGAAGCCATGCCCGACTATATTTTTTAAAACAACATGTCTGTCGGTCTGCGGTTCGAAGAGCGTCGCCGCCCCTTTCGGCGATTCCGGGCTGTGTTTAACCAGGAACTCAAACTCATCCTCTTCTGGGGCGGAGGCGAAGGCCATATAGGCGTCGGCGCAATTGTTAATCTTCAGAATCGCCACCTGGCCGGCCTTGAACTCAGGTCGGGGGCCGCTTTGCGGAATCATGAAAAAGCTCCAGACAGTGTGTGTGTGTTTGTCGATCCGAGTAATGCTTAAATCGATTGGAAACATGGGTGATTGTGGATAGCGGATTACGGATTCCCTGGGAATCCGCAATCATTTTGATTCTTTCAGGGAGTAGAGCCGATCAATCTGCTTCTGATTCTTCTCGACCACGATTCGGCGTTTGACTTTGAGCGTGGGAGTTAGTTCGCCGCCCTCGACTGTCAACTCGCGCGGAAGCAACAGAACCGCTTTGATCTTCTCGTACTGTGACAGATCTGTTGTGTACATTTCAACCTCCTTTTCGATGAGGCTGATGATCTCTGGGCGGCTGGTCAACTCGGACTCTTCAGCGACGATGCCCTGCCGCCGGGCGTAAGCGCGCAGGGCGTCCATCTGTGGAACTATCAACGCCGCGGGGAATTTGCGCCTGTCGCCTATGACCACTACCTGGTTGACGTATTGGCTGCGCTTGATGGCGTTCTCAATCGGCTGCGGCGCGACGTATTTGCCGCCGCTGGTCTTGATCAGATCCTTCTTGCGATCGGTGACAAAGAGGTAGCCGTCGGCGTCCAGATAGCCGATGTCGCCCGTGCGCAGCCAGACTCGGCCCTCGGCGTCTGTCTCCAGAGCCTCTTCAGTTTCGGCGGGGCGGTTGTAATAACCGCGCATGACGTTCGGCCCCGAAGCCAGAATTTCGCCGTCTTCGGCGATCCGCACGATGACGCCGGGAATCGGTTTGCCGACCGACCCGAGCCGGTTTGCCCTGGGGGTATTGCAACTGATCACCGGCGAGCTTTCGGTCAAACCGTAGCCTTGATATATCGGCATTCCCGCGCCGTAAAAGAATTGCGCGAGTTCGGGGGCAAGCGGCGCGCCGCCCGAGACCAAGGCGCGGACGCGCCCGCCCATGGCCTCGCGCAATTTCGAATAGACCAGCGCGTCGGCGATCTTGCGCTTAAGTTTCAGACCCATTCCCGTGTCTCGGCCTTCGCTCGCGGACTGCGCCCATTGCCTCGCCACATTCACGGCCCAACGCGCTATCGCGGCTCGCCTCTCGCCTCTCTCTTCGGCCTTCTCCATCACGCGCGCCTGGATCTTCTCGAAGAGCCTGGGAACGCTGGTCATGAAATGCGGCCGTACTTCAGCCAAATCTCGCGCCACGGTATCGACGCTCTCGGCGTAAAAGACCGAAACGCCGGCATGAAGATACATATAGATCGTCGTCCGCTCGAGGATGTGGGAGAAGGGCAGGAAGGTCAGCGCGACCTCGCCCTCTTTCAATTCGGAGATCTGAAAATTGGCGAGCGTGTTTGAGACCAGGTTGGCGTGCGTCAACATCACGCCTTTCGGATCGCCCGTTGTGCCCGAAGTGTAGATCAGAGTCGCCAGGCTTTCCGGCGTCACTCTCCCCCGCAGCGTCTCATAAAGCTCCGGCTCCTCACGGTCCGCGGCGCGCCCCCGCGTCAGGAGATCGCTGAAACTCATCACCCTGGCCGTCGTCGCGCCGATAGGATCGACGACCGGGTCGAACGAAATGATCACGCGCAGCTTCGGGCAATTATTCAACGCGTCGCGCATGCGGTCATATTGCGCTTGATTCGAGATGAAGAGAACTTCGACTCCGGCGTCATTCAAAATGTAGGCCGCCTGCTTCGGCGCCTGCGTGGCGTATATCGGCGCGTCGAGCGCGCCGCAGTTGATCACGCTCAGATCGGCTATCGTCCACTCGACCCGGTTTTCCGAAAGTATGCCCACGCGGTCTCCGGCCCGCACGTCCAACGCGCGCAGCCCCATCGCCACCGCGCGAACCTGCGATTCCAGCTCGCGTGACGAAACCCGGCGCCAATGGCCGTCTTTTTTATAGTTGAGCAGACTGCGCTCCCGGCCCACTGCGCGGCGGAAAAGTTCGACCAGAGTCGTGACTTCGGCGCTAGCGTCGACCTCTCTCGGTAGCTTTTGTAGACCGACTCCGGATGCGACCTCAGACATCGCTCACTCCGTTCAGAAATATGTCCAAAACCGGCTCGACCATCGCCGTCAAATTGTGATGTTTGCGGCTCAATACCCAATTGGTCGCCATCTCGTCCAACGCCCCGAACAGAAATTTCGCCACCACCTTCGAGTTGAGTTGCTTTCTGAAAATTCCTCGCCGCTGCCCTTCTTCAATAATCTCTCGCAGCATCTGCAAATACTGAGCCAGATGGGTTGTCGAAAACTGCTCCATGAATTTGGTCGACTGGCGCAGCTCGATCTGAAAGACGATGGCGATGTCGCGCTCCTCTTCGAGCATCAAAAAATGGAGATGCGCAAAACGGCGTAGCTTTTCGCGCGGGTCTTCTAACTCGGCCAACTCCGACTTCGCCCGGTTGATGAATTCGCCCATCGCCCAATCGAAGATCGAAGTCAATAAGTCGTCCTTGTTTTTGAAATATAAATAGACCGTCCCATCGGCCACGCCCGCCGTCCGCGCCACATCGGAAACTTTCGCGTTGAAATATCCCGACCGCGCAAAAACACGAGCCGCAGCCCGCAAAATAGCCTCGTATTTGCCGTTGCGTGATTTCTCTTCAGCCAGTTCGACCGCCTGAGAGGGGTTTTTACGTTTTGTTTGCATTGGAATTGGGTTATTAAGAGCGAACTGAATGAGCACTCATTCAGCCAGCATAATAGTTGAATCAATTGGGGTGAATCAACTGCTAAGTATGGAATAGGGAGTGGGGAGTATGGAATGGGGAATTGGGGATGGGAAAAAAGACGCCATTTCTTACTCCCCACTCCCTATTCCCCACTCCCCATTCCCCATTTCCTACTCCCCACTTGGCGAGCTCGGCGTCTTGGCGGTATAAACTTCACATGGCTTTACGCAGTAAGAAAAATTCACACGTTAAAAAAATTGGTCTCGTCACCGGAGGGGGGGATTGCCCGGGCCTCAACGCCGTGATTCGGGCGGTGGTCATTAGCGCGGCCAATCGGGGGTGGGAGGTATACGGCATCGAACGCGGCTTCGAAGGATTGCTCTACCGCAACCGCGTCCATCTGCTCAATACGCACGATGTGCGCGGCATCATCCATACCGGCGGCACGATCCTCGGCACGACCAATCGCGGCAACCCGTTCAAGCTCAAAGTCGCCGAGGACGGCGAAACCCGCTTCATTGACATTTCGGACGATATAGTCAAACAGTTTCATGCGCTCGAACTGGAATCTCTGGTCGTCATCGGTGGCGACGGCACGCTTTTGATCGCCAGCGACCTGGCCAAGAAGGGCATTCCCGTGATCGGCGTACCCAAGACGATTGACAACGACCTGATGGCGACCGAGATGACCTTCGGCTTCAGCACCGCGGTGGCGACCGCAACGGACGCCATTGACAAGCTGCACGCGACGGCGGCATCGCACGAGCGCGTGATGATCGTCGAAGTGATGGGGCGCTACGCCGGATGGATTGCGCTCTATTCGGGAGTAGCGGGCGGCGCCGACGTGATTCTGATCCCGGAAATTCCATTCCAACTCGAACAAATCGGGCGAAAATTGCACGACCGATGGCGGCGCAAACGCAACTTCGCCATCATCGTCACGGCGGAAGGCGCGGCGCCGGTGGGCGGCGAGATGATCTTCAAAGCGAGCGAGGACGGTCGCGAGCCGCGACTGGGTGGCATCGCCGAACGACTGGCCGCTGATCTGAACAGGCTGACCGGATATGAAACTCGCTCGCTGGTGCTGGGACACTTGCAGCGCGGCGGTCAGCCGACGCCCACCGACAGATTGCTGGCGACCAGGTTCGGCACGGCCGCGGTCCGCGCCATCGAGTGCGGAAAGAAGAACGTCATGGTCGCCCTCCAATCATCAACCATCACCACCGTCCCGCTCGCGATCGCGATTCGCAAACGCAAACAGGTTCCGTGCGATTCCGATATCATCCAGTCGGCGCGCGATCTGGGGGTATCCTTCGGAGACGAATAAGATCGGAGAGCAATTACATCGACCACGAGTAATTCAAATCATCAACCGAGTCGTGAGATCCGCAAACTTATCCCGACGTAAGATTTCTTTACGCGGTCGCCACCTCTTTCACTCGGTCATCAATCAATTTGCTCATCTCAGCCGTCAGGCTATCGCGGCTCGCGAAGAGGTCCCAGACCATTGCGTTTGACGACGGAGGGTTATTGCAAACGATGCGCTGAGCCAGACGAAAGCGGTCAATCGGGCTTGGGTGCGTGTCGTCCTCGGTCGTCGGGCGAGTGATAAGGTCATTGATCTCGGACTCGATCATTTGCTGGTCGAACGCCTCCTTCGACACCTGCAGTTGGTAGAGGTTATTCAGATCTCGGCGGGCTCGGGCGGCGTCCTCGATCTCCTTCAACGCGACGCGGTTGAATTCGATCTCGCGGCGGATGACGTGGCGCAGCCCCTCCTCGAAAGATTCGGCGCCGTAGTTTCGCACGGCCACGCGGTCGGCCAATATCTCCTGCAATCGCGTGGCGCCGTGGGTGATGCGACGGAAGATGAAGTGATAGACGCGCAGGAACTGGAAGGCAATGTTCCACCACACGGCCTGTCCGGCCATCGCCATCGCATAGGCGAACTTCATCATATCCTGGTCAACGCGCAGCGCCACGTCGCCGCCCGCCGTGTCGCGGTGCGAAAAATGGCCGTATTCGTGCGCCAGGACCGCGCGAAAGGCGTTCTGCCGCATTCCATTCAACCCGCCTACGCCGAGGATCAAAACCCGCTTCGCGCGATCCTGCAGCTTCTCGCGGAAGCCGCCCTTCTCGTAAACCGCCAGATCGCATCCTGGCGTGACGCGGATTTCGTCAATCGGGCGCGTGCCCACAGCCTGCGCCACCTCGCGCGTCAACCCCCATAACCCCGGGGCCTCTTCGGGTTTCAACACGCGGCCCGGGTCTTTGCTTTCGATTTTGACGAACAGCGAGCGGATCATCTTGTAAATCGTCACCACCGCCGCGATGACCACGATCATCGTGAGCTTTATCGGTATGCGCCCGATCATGAAAAAGCCGTAGAGGATCGACCCCGCCACCGCCAGCACCAGGAACATCACTACAGGGAGCGAGATGTAGTAGTAGACGCCGGCGGCGTTGATCAGCCGCTTGTATCGGCTCCGTAACGAAATCTCTTTCGTGCCGGTCGCGCCGTTCGGGTCGGCCTCTTCGATCGAGCGCAATGTGAGACTTGAGCAGAGCTTGCCGAGAGTGAAAAGCGCCGCAAGTCCGGCAACCCACGCCCCGACGAGGTAGAGCGAGTAATAAAGGTAGCTCAAGTCATGCGCTTCATAATTCTCCTCGTCAAAAGCGTCCGTGTCGGCTCTGAACGTTTCGACGGATTTTGGAGCGGTCTTCTCAAGCCCTTGCCAAATGGGCCTTTCGCGATTCACATCGCGGCCGGGGGCGGTTGATCGCGCCCAGCCCGGCTGAGCGAAGATCATTGCGGCGAGAATGGCTGCGATGACGGTCAAGAACCTCTTGGTCATAGTCCGGCGCATCATTTCTCTCCTATTCTATCGGCGGAAGGGGCTGCGTATGGAGCGACAGACCTTTACGACCATAAGTCTGTCCCACTTTGGGTTAAATGTACTTCGACAACAATCGCAGCAACACAGGCTCGACTTCGCGGCGGATCGCTTCGTTCGCGTAACCGATCCAAGATACGTCGGTCGTCGTGTCAAGCGGCGCATCGAGCGAATGTCCGCGCCCGTCGGTGACGATCACGCCCGCTTCTTCGGCTATCAGGACCGTGCAAAGGTCGTAAGGGTGGCAGGCGTGCCCAGCAGGCCTGCCCTCGCGTTTGAATCGTTCGTAGAGCAGACCGCGCGCGTCGAGGAGCATTCGGTCGCGCCCGGTCATCAATTCATAGAGCTGGCCGCCGGTCGAGAGGTACTGATCGTCAAACATCGCGGTCTTGCTCGCTTCGAGTCCGCCGATGATGTCGCGCGCCAGGTCTTCTTCGATGGCCGCGAAAATCTCCTTGCCGCCGGGGAAAGGGTGAAAGACCGAAGCGAACCCCTCCTTGATAGTGACCGCGCCTGAAGGCCGGGGCTGAAACGGCGTTCGTTCACCGGTAATCAGGTTAGTCATCTCGCCGCGCGCGCCGCGACCGCGGATCGCGAGGAGCGTGTCGGACAATGCGGCGCGCGTCGTCGGGATTTCAACCTGAACGGCCACGTCGACGTCTTGAAGCGAGGTCTCGTCGCCTCTGTTCGGCGCCAGTCCAGCGAGCCACCACGCGCTGCGTTTGTTGTACATAATCGGGCGGGTGCCGTCTATCGGGTCGACGATCAATCTCGCCAGGCATTCGTCAATCGGAGTCCCGGATGGAAAAGTCAGCGGCTGTTCGTCGTTGACGCCTTCGCAGATCAGCGCGAATGAAAGCGCTGGTTGCAAATGTTCAACCAGCGCGGGCAGCAGCGCCGTTTCGACCGAGCGGTCGATGACATAAATTTTGTCGGCGGCGGTCTCGAATGCGATTGCGGAGAGCGATTCGGACGATTGCCGCCGCAACTCTCGCAGGACATGATCGCGCACAACTTCGCCGACGGTCGCTAATTGCCGGGATATTTCTTCCTGATCGTAATCCATCAATTCCTCAGAATATAGACAGGATTTACGGGATTTCCCAGGATTAAGCCCAGTGTGCAAAATCCTGGGAAATCCTGTAAATCCTGTTTATTTTTCATCGTTTCCACGCGTCGCGACGCGACATGAAGGTTCCTAAGAAACTCCCTGGGTACGCATCGCTTCCAGCGCGCTGGTCTCGGCTAGAGACCCATTGATTGCAACTAGACCCCGGAGTCGCCTTGCTTGCTTTGATCGCTTATCGCTTACGAGCGTGGCGCCTCGCTCTAAGGGCGCTGCGGGCCTCCCATGAGCCGACTTTCCACGCCTGCACGCTGAAAGCGATGCGTACCCAGGGATGATTTTCATTGTTTCTGGGGGCGCCAAGCGAAATGACCAACTTCTCGGGGGGAACGTGGCAACTTGGCCAGAAGGCTGGCCGCGAAACCACAAACGCCACATTAAATCATCCAGGCATCGAGCCAAGCAATCGCCCTTAAGAGGTAAGCCTGCGCGAAGTTGCCCAGGCTCTGGATCGCTGGCACGGTCATTGCGGACCTTCTCGTTCATGACAGCGCCAGACCTGGTAGGCAAGCTAAAGATAATTGGCGGATGCGCGTTGGCGATAGCCGCCGTCTGGTTGTGCGCGCTAATGTTGACCTCGCGCGCGCTGCGGAAGACTGACGAGACGGTGACGCTCCCTCCCAACCTCCACATCGTCCCGAACCCGCCACCCGCCATCTCTTCATCGCCTTTGCCCGCAGCGGACAGCGATTTGGAAATCGTCGGCGACCAGATCGCGAAAGCCATCGTTCACTTGAACCGTGGGCGACGCGAGGCCGCCATGCGAGCGCTCGATCAGGCGCAGACCGCTTCGCGTCGCGCGCTCGCGCAACGTCCGACCACAGATAAGGTTAATGAAAGGCTAAAACTGGCTTTGCGAGAGACGGAACAGGCGCGGCTCCAGATCGCGCGTGGAAGGCCAGTCGCGGCGGCGCTCGCATTGCGCAAACTGGCCCGTCAACTCGACGCCGGGTGACGTGAAGCGCCTTTCACCCTTCAGTCTCAGCCTTCTCCACCACTTCATCTTTGACGCCGAAGCGTTCAGCCATACGATATAGCGTGCGCCGATCAATGCCCATGACCTCGGCGGCGCGGGTGCGGTTACCGCCTACCACCTTGAGCACGTGCAGCAAATAGCGGCGTTCGAGTTCTTCGAGCAATGGCAGATCGTCATAGAGAGCGGCGAGCGGCGAGCGGGCCGCCGCCCGCGCTTCTTCGGACTGCAATTTAGGCGGCAAATCTTCCGGGGCGACCTCCGCTCCACGCGCTCGCAGCGCCGCATACTCCACAGCCGATTCCAGCTCGCGCACGTTGCCAGGCCAGTTGTAGGCGACCAGGACTTTGATCGTATCTTCCAAAAAGCGCAACGCGCGGCCAACGTTGTCTCGCGACGCCCGCAGAAAGCGTTCGGCCAGGATCGGAATGTCACTTCGGCGCTCGCGCAGCGGAGGGGGGCGCAGCGTGAACACGTTCAGACGATAGAAGAGGTCCTCGCGGAAGCGGCCCGCGGCCACTTCTTTTTCCAGGTCGCGATTAGTCGCGGCGACGACCCGCGCGTCCACTCGAACAGGTCGCGCGGCGCCGACGCGACGAATCTCTCCCTCCTGCAGCGCGCGCAACAACTTGACCTGCATCGCCGGGCTGGTCTCGCCGACCTCATCCAGGAAGAGTGTCCCGCCTTCGGCCTCTTCCCACAGGCCCTTGCGATCAGCGATCGCGCCTGTGAAGGCGCCGCGCACATGGCCGAAGAGTTCCGCTTCGAGCAGCGTTTCGGTGAGCGCCCCGCAATTGACCGGCACGAATTGGCGCGAAGCGCGGGCGCTGTGCTGATGAATCGAGCGCGCCACCAATTCTTTACCGGTGCCTGATTCGCCGATGATCAAGACCGTCGAACGAGTCGGGGCGACGCGCGCGATCTCTTTGTAAAGTTCGAGCATGGCCGGCGAGCGCCCTATCAAATCGGCCATACCGCTCTGCTCGCGTTTCTGGCGCTCGGCTTCGGGCGACGGCTGATCGCCCTTAGTCGATTCTTCAGAGCGTTCCAGCGCGCGCCGCGCGACGGCGATGATCTCCTGAACCTTGAACGGCTTCGAAATGATGTCCCAGACGCCTTCGCGCGAGGCGGCCACTGTCGTGTCGAGCGCGCCGAAGCCGGTGATCAATACGACAGGGCATCGGTCGCGCATCTCGCGCAGCAGATCGAGGCCGGACATTTCGGCTTCCAGGTTGATGTCGCTCACCAGCAGATCGAATTTCTCTCGCGCCGCCAGCTCGAGCGCCCGCTCAGGCGTCTCGGCGGTCTCGGCGCTCCAGCCCTGCGCCGTGAAAAGTTCGCGCAGCAGATTGCAAGAGGCCCGATCGTCGTCAATCACCAAAATTCGCTTCATAGAATTTCCTTCCCGCCGCGCCTGCTACTGCGGAAAGTAGCCAGGATTTACAGGACTTTTCAAGATTCAACTCGATTCATAAAACCCTGAAAAATCCTGTAAATCCTGGCTACTTTCATTGCTTCGCGACGCCATCACGGACGACCCGAGCGCCTCGGCGCCTTTTAAAGCCGGGAAGCGCAAACGAAAGCGCGTCCCTTGTCCGGGTTCGCTTTCGACCTCGATTTGGCCGCCGTGTTCCTGCAATACGTGGCTGACGACGACCAGGCCCAGGCCAGTGCCTTTGCCTCTCTCCTTCGTCGTGTAGAGCGGGTCGAAGATGCGCGCCTGTGTCTCACGCGACATGCCGCAACCGGTGTCGGCGACGTCCACTACAGCCTGCGGCCCGCCGCCATTGTTCGATGGGGCGCCCCAGTCCGCAGAGGATGTCGCAATGCGCAAGCTCCCGCCCGACGGCATCGCGTCTAGAGCGTTGTTGATGAGATTAATGAAGACCTGCTGTAAATGATCGCCGTCGCCCGCGATCAGCGGCAGGCGCGAATCGAAAACCGTCTCCAAACAGACCTGGGCCGTTTCCAGAGCCGGCCCGGTCGCGCCGCAAACGCTCTGCAAGAGCGTGTTCAGGTCGAGCGGTTTCAGTTCGGCAGTCTCAGCCCGCGTGCGGTCGAGCATCCGGCGCACGATTCGCTCGATCCGTTCGATTTGCTCGACAATGACATCGATGCGCGACTCGGCGGCGTCAGGGTTATCGCGCAATTCGCCGCTCATCAACTGTGCGTGGCAACTGATCAGATTGAGCGGCGTGCCCACTTCGTGCGCAAACTGCGCGGCGGTCTGTCCGGCGGCGGCCAACCGTTCGAACTGCGTCAGCCGCCGCGTCGTCCGCCACAGCTCCAGGTTGGTGGCCGCAAGTTGCTCGTTGCGCTGTTGTAACTGGGCGGTCGCCTCGCGCACGCGCTCGCGCAGCAGAGCCTGGCGCCGCTCCCGCTCGCCAGTCATCTCTCGCACCTGAGAGAGCAGGCTGTTGAACTCTTGCGAGAGGCGTCCCAACTCGTCCGGCGGGCGCGGCGGCGCCTGCGCTTCCAACTCACCCGCCTTGGCGCGGGCGATTACTCCGAGCAAACGTTCGATGGGCATATAGACCAGGCGTCGAAAGAGCAGATAGGTCGAGAATGTGGTCAACGCCACAGCGACCAGCGCGATCCAGGCGGCTTGCCGCGCATAGCGCACGGCGATTGACGGAATATTGTCCAGACGCTCCGCAACTTCGACGGCGCCACTGACGCGTCCATGTTCTCCCGGATTTTGGGTCGGCGCGAAGACGCGATAGAGCGTATTGTCGGCCTCCGAGCGCTGTTCAGTTACGACCCTGGAGGTCAGGCCGCTGCGCAGCGCAGTCTTCGTCTCTTCCGGAATCTCCTCCGCCGGCCCGCTGCCAGCCGCCGCGACACGCTCGATGAATACGCCGCCCGCGCGCTCCCAGATGCGCACGTCGACCACGTTAGGGCGCGAGCTGCGTACGAGGGCCGCAGCCTTCGCCATTTCCTGCGGGTCAAGCGGCGCCGGCAGATTGGAGATCGCCTCAGCCAGGCTTCTCGCCTGCCAATCGGCCAAGGCCTTCTGTTCATCGCGCACGAGGTCAACCACCCGCGCGCTGATGGTCACAAGCGCGACGACCAATACGGCGAGGGTGATTGCCGAAGCGAGCAGCGCGGTCTTTGTGTGGAGTTTGAGCGGTCGCATGGTTTTGACTGTCGATCTTATCAGAGACGTTCCGTCCCGCGACAGCGGCGCGTCGCCCCGGCCGCGTCCTGTTCTTTGGAGAACCTTATGATCATGTCTGCCGGCGCAAATCCGCCAATTGTCGGTCGAGGCGATCCAGACGGGCCAGCAGTTCGGCATGCTGTCGTTCGGCAATAGCCGGTCTTTTACCTTGGAAGAAGAACCCTCCACCCGGCTCCAAGACGCAGCGGTCTATCTCTTGGAGACTCGAGAATCCCTGCCGGTGCGCGACCATCAGCAGCTCTGATTCGGTTAGCAATTCTTTGGCCAAACCGTCTTTTCGAACCCGCCCACCCTCGATAAGCGTCGTCGGCGTGCCCTCGAGCAACTGGTCGAGCCGGCGATGCTTGAAGATGAAGCGGACGAGGAGATAATTGGCAGCCGTCAGCGTGAGCGCGCCGATCAAACCTCCCGTGACCGTGTTGTCATCGCCTATAATCGCATTTTGCACGGTGTTCGAGAGCGTCAGCAGCACGACCAGATCGAATGGATTCAATTGCGCCAGTTCCCGCTTGCCGAAGACGCGCAGCAGCGCCACGAGAAAAAGATAAACGATTAGCGCGCGCAAGACCTTTTCGGCCACAGGCAATGACAGAGAGAACATGTCACGCCACAGCGCGTTTCCCAATATGATCAAATGTGACATAAACTTGCTCCTCGCTTCTATACGAGTTCGAACGCCAAACTGGCTTTGTGGCGCTCCTGCTATTCCCGCTCGTGATTCGCCAAATTCGCCACGCCTGATGCAGCCCTGATTGGGGGTAGATTAAGAGTATCGCGAGCTAAATCCCTTGATAAAGCCGCCTCCGACCAGGCAAAGCGGCCAGATCGCGCTGGCATATGGGTTGCCTCCAATGGGAGTAAGTGAGCGCAACGCGGCGAGCGCCGATGGATTATGCGCTATTGACCAAGTACAACCTGACAGATCCCATCATTGCTGAGGAAAAGTATGAAAAAGATTTTCGCATCCGTGACACTGGCCGCTTTTATGCTTGGCGCAACCGCCTTCGCTTATACGCAAGACCCGCCGGCCGCCAAGACGCCGCCGGCCAAGACGGCCAAGAAAAAGAGTAAGAAGAAAAAAGCTGCGCCTGCCGCCGGCGATACGACTCCGGCCGCGGCGACTCCAAAGCCGACTCCAAAGAAGAAATAGCGAAGGCTTTCTTTATTTGACCTCCAAATAGGCCTCCCGCGGCGCGCGCCGCGAGGAGGCCATTTGTATGTTGAGCGTCGCCTCGCCGCTACTTCTTCCGTTTGAACGCGCGCACGTTCTCCTTCGTGATCACCACCGTCCCGGTGTCGACGTTCGTCGGCAGCGGCAACACCCCCGCGTCTCGCCAATCGTCGACCATCCGCACCTTGTTGTGATGCAGATCATAGAGCATCCCGAGCGCCATATAGGCCATTGTGTAAGTGCGCTGCGCGATCGATGCGTCAATCACGCCTTCTTCGATCAGGCTCAACGTGGCTTCGTTGCGATCCATTCCGACGATTTTAACCTTGCCCACAAGACCTTTCTCCCTCAGGACGACCGCCGCGCCTTCGCCGCCGCCCGCGTCAACGCAGCCGACGCCAGCGACGTTCGGATGCGCGCTCAGGATGTTTCGCGCGACCTTCGCCGCCTCGTTCGGGTCGGCGCGGTCATTGCCCACGTCAACGATTTTGACGGCGGGGTGTTTGGCCAGGGCGTCGCGGTAGCCTCTGATGCGGTCTTCCAGGTTTGGCTCGCCTGGCACTGAGAGCAGAAAGACTTCGCCGCGGCCATCTAGCAATTTGCCCAGCAGTTCGCCGCCTTGCCGTCCAGCGTTGTAATTGTCCGTGCCGACGTAGCTGAACCGCCTGCTCTGTGGCGCGTCGGAATCGACGCAGATAACCGGAATCCCACCCTCAATCGCCCGATTAATCATCGGCGCGACTCCGACGCCGGCGGGCGAGACGATTATGCCGGCTGGTCTGCGAGCCATCGCGTCCTCGAACTGTTTGATTTGATCGTTGACGTCGGTGCCTGAAGCGCCGCGAAAATCGGCCCTCACGCCGAGAGCGCCCGCGCGATCCTCCAGTCCTTCGCGCGCGTCAACCCAGTAAGGGTTCGAGACTGATTTGCCGATGAAGACATACTCCTCGTTCGGGTCGGCCTCTACGTTCACGCCGCCGGCGCTCGCGCCGCGCGTCCCACTCGCCTGATCGCCGCGAGGCCAGAAGACCAGCAGCCCGATAATGATCAACGCCAAGGCCACATTAATTGCCCGTTCCATCTTTTTGTTCCTCGTTGTAGTCAGCGACTTCCAAAAGCTACGCGCCCGCTCGCCCGTCAGTTGATCGATCATCACCGCGACGATCAGGATCAATCCGGTGATGATGCCCTCGGCGTAAAACGACACACTCATGAAACCCAATCCGTTGGCGATCATCCCAGTCAGCAGCAGTCCCAGAAACGCGCCGAGCACCGTGCCCACGCCGCCGTTCAAACTCGCGCCGCCGATGACCACCGCCGCGATCACGCGCAACTCCGCGCCAGTCCCCGCGATCGGCGAAGCGGAGCCGTTCTTCGCCGTGGTGATCACGCCGGCCATCGCGGCCAGCATCCCTGTGATCACGTACATCACGGTCCGCACCCGATCGACGTCAATGCCCGACAACCGCGCGGCTTCTTCGTTCCCGCCGACATAATAAGTTTGCCGCAGGAACCGCGAATGCCTCAGCGACAGATCGGCCAGCGCCGCCAGGACCAGAAAGATGATCACCGGATAGAAGACCCCGAACGCCGCGCCTTCGCCCAACCGCCTGAACGATTCCGGGAACCCCGTCATCACCCGGCCCTGCGTTTCGACGAGCACAACGCCGCGCACAATCGTCATTGTCCCGAGCGTAGTCACCAGCGGATTGACCTTGACCTTGGTGATGATCAACCCGTTGACTAAGCCGACTACAGCTCCGCTCAAGACGCCGAGGGCCACGGCCGCGGTCGTGCCGTAACCATTCAACAACGCGAAGCTCGCAACATAGCCGCCGAGCGCCAGCGTCGAGCCGACCGAGAGATCGAACCCGCCGGTGATGATGACGAACGTCATCCCGATGGCGATCAATCCGTCAGGCGCAAGCCCGGTCAATATCGCTTTCAGGTTGTCGGGAGTGAGAAACCGGTTCGAGGCGCCGGGCTGAATGAAGTAAAAGACGAGCGCCGTGACGAGCGCGCAGATGAAGATGACCAGTTCGCGGATTTTGAGGATTCGCTTGAGCATCGTGAATTTGAGGATCCGAAACGCCACGAGCTTGACTCGTGGCGCCCCATGTTCGATGTATGTCGCTGACAGGGCGAATTCTAGTCTTCACGCTCAATGCGCTCAAGCCCGCTTGTCATCGCGAATGCGACTTGGCAACATAGCCCCTCGTTTAAGTAATCTCGCGCAGGAAGAGACATGAAAAAGTTTTGCTCATTGTCCGCATTGAGCGCAGGCCGCGGGCGTTGATTTTTCGAGAACGGGACCGGTCAAATGAAACTGAGCGCCAGATTGATATTACTCCTGACCTTTTCGGTCAGCGTCGTGATGGCGATTGCGAGTCTGATCACGCTGCGACAGCGCGAGGTCGCGCTGCTGGACGCCGCCCGTAACGAGGCGCGCGTTCATGCCATCACGCTGCAGATCGCGCTCGAAGAGGATTATTTGACGGGCCGCTCGCTCGACGCCCAGCGATTGATCAACCGGTTGAGGGAGAACACGGGCGTCTACAGCGCGGCGCTGTTCGACGCCGCAGGCGGGATCGTCGCCATCTCGAACACGCTCGCCCCCGAGGAGTTCAGGTATCTGAACGAGGCGCGCGATGTGATGGCCAGCGGGAAGGGCGTCGAGATCATGCGCAGCATCAGCGGCGAGGATTATTTTTCGATGGTCCTGCCGCTTCAGGTTCAGGGCCGGCGGGTAGGCGCGATCGAGATCGTGCAATCCATTTCTTTCGTCAAAGCCGACATCGCGCGCGCGCGCTTTCACGTTTTGATCACGACGTTGCTGTTGTTCGGCGCCATCCTGCTGGTCGTGGCGGCGGTGACGCGCTACGGCCTGGCGCGGCCCATTCACGAGTTGCTCGACGCCGCAGTGGCTCTTGGGCGCGGCGATCTGAATTACCGGGCGCCGGCGCCGTCGGGCGGCGGCGAGTTGGCCAGTCTCGCGCGGGAATTCAATCGCATGGCTGACCGCCTTGCCGAACAGCGCTTGTCCGCGCTCCGCGAGGCCGAAGAGCGACTGGCGCTCGAACGCAAGCTGAGGCACAGCGAACAGCTCGCGGCCGTTGGAAGGCTGGCCGCTGGCGTGGCGCACGAGATGGGCGCGCCGTTGCAGGTGATTGACGGGCGCGCCAAACAACTACTCCATCATTCCGACGGCCCGACCGAAATGCGACAACGCAACCTGATCATCATCCGCAATCAGGCCGAGCGCATTGCCCGCATCGTCCGGCAGTTGCTCAACCTGTCACGCCCCCACAAACTTCATTTTCGAAAGATCGAATTGACGCCGCTCGTCGAAGAGGCCGCCGAACTGATCGAGACGCAGGCTGAAAGCGCCGGAGTCGAGATCGAAGTCCGATGCGACGACGCGGTTATCGAAGCCGATCCTGAGCTGATTCAACGGGTCCTGCTGAACGTCTTTCGAAATGGAATTCAGGCGATGCCGCAGGGCGGGCGATTACGCGTCGAGTGTCTGAAAGACGCGGCGGGGAAAGGCGGAAGGAGGTTTGCGGCGCTGCGCGTTACGGACACCGGCTTCGGGATCGCGCCAGAGAGCCTGCCCAACATCTTCGACCCGTTCTTCACGACCAAGGAGGTCGGGCAGGGGACGGGGCTCGGCCTGCCCATTTCCAGCCGCATCGTCGAGGAGCACGACGGCTGGATCGAAGCTGCCAACGCGGCCGAGGGCGGCGCAGTTTTCACAATTTATTTGCCACAAGCCGGTCCGACAGAAGCCAGGGCAGAAGCCAGGGCAGAAGCGCTGGCGGAAGCGACGGCGACTGAGATCACGAAAGAGGGCGCCGCATGAGCGCGAGAATATTGATTGCTGAAGACGACGCGGATCTGCGCGATCTGCTGCAGGACGATCTGGAGGACGCGGGGTACGAAACCCTAGTGGCCATTGACGGGCGCGCGGCGATCGCGCACATCGAGCGTATGCGCGAACGGATCGATCTGCTCATCACGGACATGCGCATGCCCGGTCTGGCCGGCGATGAATTGTTGAACGCGGTGCGAACGCGGCGTTCGGAGGCCCCGGTGATCGTCATCACGGCTTTCGGCTCGGTAGAGCAGGCGGTGGAGATGGTTAAGGCCGGCGCGTTTCAATATCTAACCAAGCCTTTCGACACGGACGATCTACTGCGCGCGGTCGCCGATGCGCTGAAACAGAGCGCCCCGCAACGCGAACAGGCTCGATTGCGCCGGGAGATGCCCGAAACGTCGGCGCGCATCATCGGCGCTTCGCGACCTATGCGCGAGTTGTTCGGCTTGATCGCCCGCGCCGCCCGTGGTTCGAGCACGGTGCTCATCACCGGCGATTCGGGGACTGGCAAAGAATTGGTCGCGCGCGCGATTCACGAGACCTCCGAACGCAAAGGAGTCTTTGTCCCCGTCAACTGCGCCGCCATCCCAGCCGAGTTGATGGAATCGGAGCTTTTCGGACACACCGGACAGGCCTTCACAGGCGCCAAACTGGCTCGCGCCGGACTGTTCGAATCCGCCGACGAAGGCACGTTGTTTCTGGACGAAATCGGCGAAATGCCTCCGGCCCTGCAGCCGAAATTGCTTCGCGTTTTGCAGGAGGGGACGGTGCGCCGCGTCGGCGCCGACCGGGAGCGCGAAATCAACATGCGCGTGATCGCCGCCACCAACCGCGACCTGGAGCGTGAAGTGAGCGAGGGGAGATTCCGCCAGGACCTCTATTGGCGATTGAACGTCATTCACCTGCACATCCCGCCGCTGCGCGAACGCCCGTTCGACATCCCACTGCTGGTCGAACATTTCATCAACAAGATCGCCGAGAAGTCGGGCCATGCGCCGCTCAACGTCCTGCCCGAGACCCTGGCGACGTTCACCGCGTACTCGTGGCCGGGCAACGCGCGCGAGTTGGAGAACGTGATTGAGCGCGCCTGCGCACTGGCCACCGGCCCCAACCTGACTCCCGATGACCTGCCGGAACGCGTGCGCTCGAACGGCCAGACGGGCGCCCTGATCGCGCGCGCAAAGGAGCGTAGAATGACGCTGCGCGAAATCGAAAGAGAATACATCATCGAGGCGCTGCGGATGACCGGCGGAAATAAATCGCGCGCCGCTGAAATCCTCGACATTGATCGGCGCACGTTGCATCGCAAGTTAGACGAATATCGCGCTGAGGACCCATCGTTCGAGTTGTAATCTGATATTGTTACGGTAAACAAAATTGTCCCAATAATATGTGTTGTCGGATAATGTCCCAGCGCTGGGGCAGATTGTCCCGCCATCGCGCCGCCTTTGGGCTGCCTCCGAGCTGAATGCTGTCAAAAAGCCCAATGAAATCAGGCATCCAGGCAGTTGGCACACTCGTTGCCCTTGAGACGTGGCGGTAGAGAAATTGACATCCTCTCCACCTAAGCCTGACGGCTATAAGTGGAGATTCCTACGCTGAACCCGTGTCGGATTCATATCTCGTAGGCGTAACTTTCCCGGCGCCCGACCGGGTAGGAGATTCGAATGAATCCCTGTTTTTTCACGGCGCCGTCGCCGTTACATAATGTTTGCATTGTCGGCGTGCTTGGTTCTCGCGGTACCGACTGCAACTCTATCTTTAGCGTTCAAACTTTTACCCGGCAGACTTCCTGCCGGAACGCCCAAGGTCGAGTTCTAAAGAACTGTGCTAACTATAGCACAAGTTAATCGCGTGCGAAACGCCTGCGATGCCAAATTCATCTCCATCCAAGCTCGCGCTATGGATGGAGTATTCTTTCGCGGATTTAAATAGATTTGCTTAACCACTGGGAACACGAGGATTGAGGATCGAGGATTGAAGATCGCGATCTTCTACCCTCATGTTCCCCGTGGTTGCCTTTTGCTGGGTAGCGATTATGGAAAAAATTGTTAGAGGCATTCACCACTTCCAGACTACGACATTCAGCGCGCATCGCGAATTGTTCGAGAGCCTTTCGCAAGGGCAGCAACCGGATACGTTGCTGATCACCTGCTCCGATTCGCGTATCGCCCCCGAGTTGCTGATGCAGGCTCAACCGGGAGACATCTTCGCGCTGCGCAACGCGGGCAACCTGATTCCGCCATATGGCGCCTCGCAGGGGGGCGAAGGGGCGACCATTGAGTACGCCGTGGCCGCGCTCGGCGTGAAACACGCGCTCGTAATGGGCCATTCAAATTGTGGCGCGATGAAGGGGTTGCTCGATCCCGAATCGCTCGCCGACATGCCGCTGGTCAGCGAATGGCTCAAGCACGCCGACGCGACGAGACAGGTGGTGGACGAATGTTATCCCGACCTGGAAGGCGTCGATCTGCTCAACGCGGCGATCAAGGAGAACGTGCTGGTTCAACTCGACAACCTGCGCACATATCCGAAGGTCGCGGCGCTTATGGCGAAAGGGGCGCTGACATTGCACGGATGGATTTATGAAATAGAGAGCGGACAGATTCTGGCCTACGACCCACAGGTGTCACATTTTGTCCCGATCACTTCCGGATCGACTCTCCCCACGCTGACCGCGCGACCAATGGCTACAGCCAGGCTCGCGAAGCCGGCGTCGAGCGGTCACACCGACCACGGCGAGTGAGCGGGGCGTCATTTATTCTCCCGTTCTAAAATTTTAAAGCAGGCGGCGGTCGCATAGATCGCTGCGGAGGGATTCGTCCGCCTTGATGGCGATTATCACTCGTGAAGAGTTTCGAAGGAGACAAGAGGTAATGGCGAAAGCTGTAATCCAAAATTTGAACGAACAGACTGTGATTGAACGCGACCATACCCATCTTTTAGGGAGGCTATCTTATTTCCTGAATCCGTACGACGGGCGTTACGACGATTTGGGCAAAGGCAATTGGAAGCTCAACGTGATGCGCGATTTCACCGCCGGCTTGATCGTCGCCATGGTTGCGATTCCGCTGGCGATGGGCTTCGCGATGGCTTCGGGGCTGCGTCCCGAACAGGGGATCGTCGGCGGCGCGGTGGCCGGACTCGTCGGCGCGCTTTTCGGGGGATCGAAGTATCAAGTCTACGGACCGACCGCGGCCTTCATTCCGGTTATCGCCGGAATCATGGCGACATACGACCTCGGCTTTCTGATTCTGGCGTCTTTGATCGCCGGCGTCATACTGATGTTGATGGGCATGGCGCGGCTGGGCAGTCTCTCGAGACTCGTGCCGCACTCAATCGTTGTCGGCTTCACAATTGGCATCGCCGTAGTGATTGCGCTTTCGCAGATCGGCGAGGTGCTCGGATTCAAAGCCTCGCTTGGATATAGCTTTCTCGATAAAGTGACTGGCGTCGTCGCCAACATCGGCGGCGTTAACTGGTATGCGGTCGCGCTGGGCCTGCTCACTTTCGCGGTCACAAAGTACCTGCTCAAGGTCTCGCCGTTCATCCCGGCGCCGTTGATCGCTTTGGCCGTTGCGACTGGCCTCTCCTCGACGGTCTTCGCGGGCAAAGGGCTGACGCTGATCAAAGACAAATACGGCGCCATCCCGACCGACTTCTTCGTCTTCAACATGCCCGCGGCGATCCCGCTTGACATGAAGACTCTTTGGGACCTTGCCTATTTCGTCGCGGCGATCATTTTCGTCTCGGCGGTTGAGAGCCTGTTGTGTTCGCGGATGGCCGACCGCCTGGCCGATAACAAAGGCACACCATTCAACCCGAACAAAGAGCTGTGGGGACAGGGACTGGTGCAGATCTTCATCCCTTTGTTCAATGGCTTTCCGCACACTGGCGCGCTGGCCCGCACGGCGACTAACATCAAGGTCGGCGCGATCTCGCCGCTGGCCGGAATCTTCAAAGCCGCGCTCAAACTTCTGCTGGCCGCCTTCCTGGCGCAGTATCTGGAACTCGTCCCGATGGCCTCGATCGGCGGCATACTGCTCTACGTCTCGACGGCGATGGTCAAACCCGCCGAAGTCAAAGAGGCGCTGTCAATGGACAGGTTCCACGTCGGATTGATGATCTTCACCGCTGTCATGGTCATCGTGACCGACTTCTTGACGGGCGTCTTGTCGGCGATCGCAATCTACGTGGCGGGCTACTTGATCGGCAAGAGAATAGAAGCCAGGCAGGAGAAGAATGACACGGAATCCGTCTACTCTCCGACCGGCGATTGATCGTTGCGGAAAAGGCGATGATTCCAACCAGCGGGCGATGAATGGCGGGAATGCTTTTCATCGCTCGCCCTATAGATTTCAAAAAAAAGGCTTTGCCATAGAGCCACCGCAGGCGCAGAGGGAAAAATCGATAGATTAACCGATGCGCAAGGCCGCATTCGACATTGTTCACTGAGTCGCGAAACATCCCCATGAAGTTGACCAGAGTTTTCCTTTTGAATAGCCCAAAATTCCGTATTATTCTCGCAAGCTCTGAGAGAGAAGTTGTTCACAAGACGCCGCCATCAGCCGACCTAACCAAATTCTCCTTATTGAACAATTTTATCGGATTAGAAATGATTGTTATAGCCGTGACTATGGCGCTTTTACCTGCGGTTATCATAGACTTATCGGGCTCGCGATTCACCGTTTCCATAACAAACATTCAACAGGAGAGAGTCACAATGAAGAGACGCGATTTCATTAAGGATTCCGCCGCTGTCGCCGCTGCGTCCACGCTCGGTTTCAACATCAAGACATACGCCGGCAGTCCGAACGGCGTGGTCCGTGTCGCCTTGGTCGGCGGCCACGGGCAGGGCAAGGCGCACCTCGGCGCCTATACCAAGATGGCCGATGTCGAGGTCGCCGCCATCTGCGATGTGGACGACTCCGTGCTCAAGCAGCGATGCGGCGAGGTTGAAAAGAAGACGGGCAAGAGGCCCAAAGAGTACGTGGACATCCGCAAGCTGCTCGAAGACAAGACAATTGACGCCATCTCTATCGCCACGCCGAATCACTGGCACTCGTTGATGGGCGTCTGGGCTTGCCAGGCGGGCAAGGACGTTTATGTCGAAAAGCCCGCCTCGCATAGTTATTGGGAAGGCAAGCAACTCGTCGCCGCCGCGCGCAAATACAACCGCATCGTCCAGCACGGCACAAATAGCCGTTCGACCGTCGCGCTGCGCGAAGCCATGCAGAAGTTGCGGGAGGGCGTGATCGGCGATGTTTATATGGCTCGCGGGCTTTGTTTTAAATGGCGCGACACGATCGGCAAGATGCAGGACAGTCCCGTCCCGCGGGGAGTTGATTACGACCTGTGGCTGGGGCCAGCGCCCGCGCGCCCGTTCAATCCCAACCGCTTTCACTACAACTGGCACTGGAACTGGGACTACGGCAATGGCGACATCGGCAACCAGGGCATTCACGAGATGGACATCTGCCGCTGGGGCCTGGGCGTGACGCTGCCGACCAAGGTCTGTTCGATGGGCGGCCATTTTATGTTCGATGACGATCAGGTTACTCCGAACACCCAGGTGGCCAACCTCGAATTCGACAAGAACGGCAAGAAGGCGCTGATCGTCTTTGAAGTCCGCCACTGGATGTCGAACAACGAGGCCGGCGTCGGGCAGCGCCGCGATGACAAAGGGGCGCTCAGAGATAGCAACTGCATCGGCAACATCTTCTACGGCTCGGAAGGTTATATGGCCATCGATGGGTACGAATCCTACAAGACTTTCCTGGGCAAGAAGCAGGAGCCAGGGCCTTCGCGTCACGAAGGCGGGAGTAACTGGGAAAATTTCATCAAAGCCGTTCGCAGTCGCAAGCGCGAGGACCTGAACGCCGACATCGAGGAGGGCCACCTCTCGGCGGCGTTGATGCATCTGGCCAACATTTCATATCGAGTTGGGCGTTCGATCGAATTCGACTCCGCGAAAGAGCAGATCGTCAATGATGGTAAGGCCAATGACATGCTGCGGCGCAACTATCGCGAGCCGTTCGTAGTGCCTGAGAACCTTTGAGGACCGAGGATCGAGGATCGAATGGTATGAAAGGAAAAGCCGGAGCGAACGCCCCGGCCATGTTGCAGTAAACGATATCTTTTTGAGTTAACGAGCAAGATGGGCACAACAGGATTCGAACCTGTGACTTCTGCCGTGTGAAGACAGCACTCTACCGCTGAGTTATGTGCCCGAATTGTCAAACTTCAAGATGGGGCTCGAAAGCGGGGCGATGGTAGCAAACGGCTTGCGAAAGCGTCAACCGCCCCTTCGGAATCAGTAATTACCGGAAGCCGCGCCTGTAGTCTTCATGCCCTGCGACTCCTGCACGATCTTGACGCCCGCGCTCGCGCCGATGCGGGTGGCGCCTGCGGCGATCATCTCGCGGGCCGAAGCCAGGTCTTTGACTCCGCCGGCCGCTTTCACCCCAACCTCCGACCCGACGGTACGACGCATCAATTCGATGTCGGCGACGGTCGCCCCGCCTTTGCTGAATCCGGTCGAGGTCTTGACGAAATCGGCGCCTGACTCTTTGGCGAGCAGGCAGGCCCGGACCTTCTCATCGTCGGTGAGCAGGGCGGTTTCGATGATCACTTTGACGATGGCGCAGCCTTCGCGCGCGGCCTCGACCACGGCGCCGATGTCGCGCTTGACCGTGGCGTCGTCGCCCGATTTCAGCGCGCCGATGTTGATGACCATGTCAATTTCAGTCGCGCCGTCGAAGACCGCCCGGCGGGTTTCGTATGCTTTCACATCGGCGAGGGTCGCGCCTAGCGGGAAGCCGACGACGGCGCAAACCTTCACCGGCGAGCCGCGCAAGCTGTACACGCACTCCTTGACCCACGTCGGGTTGACGCAAACCGAAGCGAAGTTGAACGCGCGCGCCTCCTGGCAGAGCTTTTCGATCTCTTCGCGCGTTGCTTCAGGTTTGAGCAGCGTGTGGTCAATGTATCCGGCCACGTCGGCGCTCGCGGCGGCCGATTGCCCCCAGGCCAGGCCGATGCGCGAGGCGCCGGCGTTCAGCGCGCAGGCCAGTGAGTGCGGGCTGCAGTCGGCGTAATCGGCGCCGTTCAAATCATGGCCGCGCTCGCTCTTGAGCCGCGCGACTATCTGATCGGTGATCTGTTCGACAAGTTTTTCAAGTTCTGCGTTCATTGATGTCGCCAACCGCTTGCTGACGCGCGCGGTACCGTATGAATGCGTTCATCGTTTTAGTGGTCGTTCATTGATTTTGCCGTGTGGCCGATTCGAGGAATTCCGCCATGTCTTTCATCTCCTCCTCATTGAGCCACAACGGCGGCGGATGAGTGACGGGATGGGCGTCCGCTGATTCGCGCAGATATTTCTCCCACTCCTCGTGGGGGCGATATCTGGCGCGATAAAGATCGGGAGCGACGGCGGTGACGCCATGCCCGTCCGGGCCGTGGCAAGACGCGCAACTGCGGACATAAATGACCCTCGCCCTCTCCGGCATGAAATCCTCTGCGCCGATCTTCTCGCGGCGCTGATCGACTCTTTCATCTTTCGCGCCCCGGCCCGCGCAATCGACGAAAATGACCGCGGCCACGCAGATGGCCAGGATCGACAGACTCCGTCGTGAGTTTTGCCGGTTCACGATTTCAGTTTTCAGCCCCTGGCCGCCCGAAATTGCGCCTGGCAATCCGAGCAGACGCCCCAGATGCGCAGGCTGTGGCGCGTCGGTTGAAAATTATGTTGCGCGGCGATCTCGTCCTGCTTGTTTTCGATCTCCTCGCTGAAGAACTCTATCAACCGGCCGCATTCGGTGCAGATCAGATGGTCGTGATGCTGGTGATTGTAAAGATGCTCGTAACGCGTGTGGGTGTCGCTCAGACGCTCTTCGCGCGCCAGCCCGCATTCGGCCAGGAGTTTGAGCGTGCGGTAAACGGTAGTGAAGCCCACGGTCGGGTCCTCGACTTTGACGATGTTGTAAAGGTCTTCCGCGCTGAGATGACCTTCGGTCTTGAGAAAAACCTCGAGTATCAACTCGCGCTGTGTCGTCTTTTTGAATCCGGCGCGCCTGAGATGTTCAAAGAAGATATCTTTTTCCTTGGCGAATTCGGGCATTACATTTCTCGTAAAAGTTGCCATTCTGTAGACCCGAATTTTAGCCCATAAAAACAGCGGGCAAAAGGCGCTTATTTCAATTATCCCAGTCGTCATCACGTTCGCGCAGTCGGCGCCGCGCCACGACAACACTTAAGACCAATGCGATAGCCAAAAGTACGCCGATGATGATCCAGTTTAAGGTCAGGTCGGGTCTTTCTATCTCCACTTGCAGAAGCAGCGCAGCCAAAATCCACATCGTAAGTAAATTCCCAAAAACTTGCTACAAGGTTTATTCGATTATATTACTGGCTGTTTTCATGAATGGGCTTACCGGCCAATGGATCTGAACATATCCGATATTTCGGTGATCGCAGGCCCCATAAGCACAATCATGAGCGCGGGGAAAATACAGAGCAGCAGCGGAAAAATCAACTTGATTGTGGCCAGTGTCACAAGCTTCTCGGCGCGCCGGCGGCGCATCTTGCGCATCGAATCGGCGAAGGCCCGCAGAGAATAGGCGGTCGAAGTTCCGAGGCGGTCCGTATGCGCCAGCGTCGCCGCGAGCGATATTACGTCGTCCACGCCGGCGCGGTCACCCAGCTCGCGCAGCGCCTGATCGCGGGGTTTGCCTGCGCGAATCTCGCGGTTGGCGATGGCCAGTTCCTCCGACAAGACCGCCTCGACAATCTCCATCTCGCGTTCGACGCGCTGCAGCGCTGTATTCACATCCAATCCCGCCTCGACGCACACGACCATCAGGTCCAGCGCGTCCGGCAGCGCGCTCCTGATCCGCCTTTTTCTATTCGAGGACCGGCGCGAGAGGAAGAGCGACGGAGATTCTTGAATGTTGACGATCTTGTGAATAATCAACCATCCTGCGACTTGCATAACCGCGCCCACGCCGAGCGTGTAAACTCCATACTTGTGATCGTAAAACATCTTCATGTAAGACGGGTTGACGAGGTTGATCGAGAAGAAGAGTAAGAACGGCGAGACGCTGACGGCGTAGCCCGGCCATCTCGCCTGCGCTGATTTGACCCGAATTTCGCCCTCGACGCGGGACCTTTCGCGGATCGTGTGGCTGATGTTCCGCAGCGCCTCGGAAAGGGCGCCGCCGATCTCGCGCTGGATCAGCGCCGCCGTCACGCAGAGTTTGAGGTCGAGGATCGGTACGCGCCCGACCAGATTCTCGAGCGCCGATTTCATGTTCAGTCCCAGACTCTGCTCTTCGTATGTCTTGCCGAACTCGAGCGCGATCGGCTCGGGCATCTCCGTCGCGACCACCTGCAACGCCGAGATGAAACTGTGTCCGGCCTGCAACGAGCGAATCATCATTTCCAGGGCGTCCGGCAACTGCCCCAGAAGAGCGCGGAAGCGACGGCGGCGTTTGTCGAGAGCAAAGACCGAAGGCGCCGCCGTTACGATCACCGTAACTATGAGCGTCGCCGCAGGGGAGCGGGAGAATAAAAAGACCATCAGCCCGGCGACCAGTCCTGCGATCAGGCTGATGGTTACGAAAAGATAAACCGTGATTCTCAGGCCGGCCTGGCGTAGCGCGGTCTGCAACCAGTTGAAGACCTTGAAAGAGTAGATCGCCACCGCCAGAAAGACGACCGCCAAGAGAATAATGAAGACTAAAAGCAGCCCATGCATAAATCTCCCAAGCTCTATGCCGAAAACTTTCAAGTGGATCCATTGTGTGAAGGCCTGCGGAATTATAGTCCTCGCAGGAATGAAACTCCATCGAATGTTATACTGTTCATCCTTATGAGTACGCTAGCGGGAATCTATATTCACATCCCCTTCTGCGCGACGCGCTGTCATTATTGCAATTTCGCAACCGGCGGATACGAATCGGAGCTGGCGCAGCGTTATACCGCGGCCGTGCGCGAGGAGATCGAGCGCGTCGATGTCTCGGCCAATCCGACGGTGCGGCGGGTGGACACGATCTATTTCGGCGGAGGGACTCCGACGACATTGACGGTCGGGCAGATTTCAAGCCTGATCGAGACCTGCCGTCGCAGATTCGACGTCGCGCCCGATTCCGAAATCACGGCCGAGGCGAATCCGGGGTCGATTTCTCAGAATTATCTCGAAGAATTGCGTTCGGCGGGCGTCAACCGTTTGAGCTTCGGCGCGCAATCATTCGACGACGGCGAATTGCGGATGATCGGTCGCGCGCATTCATCCGAAGAGGCGCGCGAGGCTGTTCGGACGGCGCGCGCCGCGGGGTTCGCGAACGTCAGCATTGACCTGATCGCAGGGTTGCCGGAACAGAAGATGGAGATATGGCGGCGCAATCTCGAAGAGGCTTTCGCGCTCGATCCGGATCATCTTTCGGTCTATCTGCTAGAGCTTTACAAGGACGCGCCGCTGCTGCATCGGATTAATCGCGGCGAGCTGCGCGCGATTGACGATGAGCTGACTGTCGCGATGTATTTCGCGCTGATGGACGAGGCCGAGCGACTGGGCTTCGAACATTACGAAATATCCAACTGGGCGCGACCTGGCTTCGAGTCTCGCCACAACCTGAAATACTGGATCGGGGCGCCCTACTGGGCCTTCGGAATTTCGGCCGCCGGTTACGACGGCCGATCGCGATGGTCGAACACGCGCAACATCCACGAATATCTGGCGAAGATCGAAAGCGGTCAGGCGGCGCTTGTCGAGCGGATCGAACTCGATGACAACGACCGGCAGAGCGAGAACCTGTTTTTGCGACTGCGGTTGAAAGACGGCGTCGATCTGGATGAGCACTCGCGGCGCTTCGGCGTGAACGCGCTGGAACGCTATCGCGACGAGATCGAGCGGTTGCGCGAGGCCGGGCTGATCGAACTGGGCGAAAACAGATTGAAAATTTCGCGCGCGGGAACCGTGCTGGCTAACGAGGTGTTCGCCGCGTTTGTTTGAAACTTAGGCCTGTGCTAAATTGACGGCCTTCATTTGGGCAGTCCTAAAGAAGACTGGTATATAAAACCAGAAACATCGGCGGCGTAGCTCAGATGGTTAGAGCGAGGGATTCATAACCCCTAGGTCTCCGGTTCGAGTCCGGACGCCGCCATCTTTCGAATCAATAACTTAGCGATTTTCATCCAAACCTCCTTTCTTCGTTTGTGACAATCTTGAGACAATCTTTTCGGGAGGAATAAGAGGCGAGCGCTTCCACCGCTCGCCTCTTTCCCTCATGAGTCGCATGGACGTACCGGGCGCTAGTCTGAATCGAACTGTGCCCTAGAATCTCTTTGATCGTGAAAGCGTCCGCGCCCGCGTCGGCCAACCTTGTGCCTGCCGTATGCCGAAGATCATGGAACCTGAAGTTCCGGATCTCGGCCTCGCGACATGCGGCGTTGAACCCTTTCTTGATCTCGGTCAGATTCAAGCCGGTGCGTTTGCTGACGAAGACGAATTCGCCGTCCGACTGCTCGCTCATCCTCAGTAACTCCTCTCGCACCGGCTGGTTCATCGGTACGACTCGGTCTTTTCCGCTCTTGGTGTTGGTCACGTAGATCACGTTGCGTGAGAAATCCACTTTCTCCCAAATGAGATTGAGCAGTTCTCCGCGACGCATTCCCGTGTTAATCGCCAGAATCACCAATGGTCTGAGGTGAGCTTTACGCCCGGTCAGTACTCCCATCAATCGCTCTTCCTCTTCGGGCGAAAGATAGCGAATGCGCTGGTTGTCCAACCTGAGCTTACGAACCTTGCGACATGGGTTGGCCCCGATCAAATCGTGGTCCACCGCCATCGTTAGGACCCTCGAAAGAAGTTCAAGCTCGCGATTGACCGAAGCCGGACTTCTTTCTTTTCCCCGACGGGTCTTTCCCTCGCGCCGCTCCTTCTTGAACTTCTCGATCAGGAAGGGAGTGATTTCATCGAGGTGTTTTCTATCGAACCAGTTGATGAGCACTTTCGATCGCCAACTGTCGGACTGGTAAGAGCGCTTGTTCGCTTTCGACCACGGCAGAAACGTATCCTCGATGAATTCTTTGAGCGTCGGGATCTGTTTCTGCTGAAGCTTGCAATATCTGCCTTCAAAGATCGATTGCCGAACCTGTGTTTCAACTTGCTCGGCTTGCCATTTGGTGCGCGCTTCCGGAATCGCTTCACGGTAGCGCACTTGACGGATCATGAAGTCGTAGTACCATACGCCTCCACGTTTTCTTACTGCCATAAGGCTCCTTTCCCGAACTGCAGCCACCAGCCAGGGATAAGGCCTGGATATGCTACAGCCAGAAGCGCCGTCAGTCGAGTTGAAAGGGAATGTTTATCTGTTCGGCGATCTTGATGGCGTCACGATCTCGTTTTGACCGCGAACGCGCCGGGCTGGGGTTTCGGGTTCGTCCATTCCAGAATCTCCGCGAGTAAAAAGACGACCCTGCGCCCAACCTTGCGATAAGGGATTCTGCCTTGTGAGACCATTTCGTAAATCGTTCTCGGTTTCACTCGCAGCATTTCAGCAAGTTCGTCAACCGTGAGAAATTGAGGTTTGCCGCTGGTCTTCGGAGCTTGCGCATTTTCATTACTACCGATCATAAATACTCTCCTGCTCTTCACTTCGAATTGGATATTCAGAGATCCCTCTATTCATATCATCACCATTGACGCGTTCCGGCTTGAGCGCATCACGCAGGCTGTCGAAGCGCCATTCACGATCATTGTCAACGACGCCTACGGTTCGCTGCGATTCGGATTTGGCGCGGGCGAGATGATCAGTATCGCAGCGCAAGACCCTGTTCCATGTCGCGCGCAACATTGTGGCCTATGGCGCTTACTACAGTTGAGAGCGCGCGCAACCTGGCAGCCTCGAAGGACGCGTCGCGAACTCGTTCGGCGGCTTTGAATGCGCCCACGGCGGTTTTCATGTTTGCCTGCAAATCAAGGCGATAGCCTTGATTGACGCCACCTTTTGCGACAGCAGCGCCGCTATTGGCTCCCGCAACGGCTCGGTTCGCGCCGGCGATCTCCGCAGCCGTCAACCCTTGCGCCCTCCGCTGGTTTGCCCCAACGATCTCTCCGAGATAGATTTCCTGATTTTGGGCAAGATACCGAGAGGCTCTCTCCTGGTTGGCAGTCCTTGTATCGAACGCTTCATTGAGCGCCGATTGTTGTCCGGCGGCGCGATTCTGAATCGAACGGTAT
>DASTMP010000411.1:0-2812 GCA_035714085.1 Blastocatellia bacterium | reverse complement strand
TGTCGGCGAAAGCGCACGCCTCGCGCTCGCCACCCTCGTCCTGTCCGGAGTTCTTTCGATACTCATCCTCATTGTGTCGGTCTTCTTGATCCAGCGCGAGATCATGAAGCGGGCGCAAATTGAGTCGGGCCTTCGCGGCGCTCAGGAGATTCTAGGCGTTCGCATCGAAGAACAACGTTCGGAACTCGACCACCTCGTCGAGGATTTGCACGCGCAAATGCTGGGCAGAAAAACGGCGGAGGCGGACCTCAAGCAACTCAACGAAGACCTGGAAAACCGCGTGGCCGCGCGCACTTCGGAGCTTCAGGAGGTCAATCGCGAGCTCGAGGCGTTCACCTATTCCGTCTCCCACGACTTGAAAGCGCCTCTCCGCCACATGGACGGCTTTTCCAAGATTCTGCAGCAGGAATTTGGGCCGAGTCTGCCGGCGGAAGCGCGTCACTATCTCGAACGCGTTCGTGCAGCGGCCACACATATGTCCACGCTGGTCGAGGACCTTCTCGACCTGTCGCGTCTCGGCCGACAGTCTCCCCGGCTGCAATCGACTTCGCTGCGCACGATTGCGGAAGAGGCGCGCCAGGAAATTCTTTCCGAGGCTTCCGGCCGCACGATCAATTGGAAGATCGATCCGTTGCCCGTGGCGGAAGTCGATCCCGCGCTGCTTCGGCAGGTCTTCGTCAATTTGTTTTCGAACGCGGTCAAGTTCACCCGCAAGAATCCCAACGCCGCGATCGAAGTCCAAGCGCAACGCGAAAACGGCAACGTGCACGTCCTGGTCCGCGACAACGGCGCGGGTTTCGATCCGCGCTATGCCGACAAACTCTTCGGCGTTTTTCAGCGGTTACATCGCCAGGATGAATACGAAGGGACCGGCATCGGTCTCGCCACCATCCATCGCATCGTTTTTAAGCACGGGGGCCGCGTCTGGGCGGAATCTCAGCCCGGTCAAGGCGCCACATTTCATTTCACCATTCCCGCATCCGGAGACCCAGCCCCGGCCCTGCGGGAACCAGTCGGAGCGAGGGCATGATTATGATTCAATACGAAATCTTACTTGTCGAAGACGATCCAGCGGACGCCGAACTCACCATGCGTTCGCTCAAAAAAGAAGGTCTCGCGAATTGCATCACCATCGCGCGAGACGGCGCGGAAGCGCTCGACTTTGTGTTCTGTCGAGGTGCGTTCGCCAACCGCAGTTTCGAAGCTCCGCCCAGCCTTATTCTCCTGGACCTCAAGCTTCCGCGCTTGACCGGCCATGACGTCTTACGCGCCATCAAATCCGATGCGCGGACCGCGTCCATTCCCGTTATCGTCCTCACCTCTTCCAATCACGAGCGCGACCTCGCCGAATGTTATCGGCTCGGCGTGAACAGCTACATCCAGAAGCCAGTCGATCTTCAGAAATTTCAGGATACCGTGCGGACCTTCGGATTGTACTGGCTGGTCGTCAATCAAATGCCGCCCGCATCCGTCTTTGCGAAGGTTCCCGCGGGGGAATCCAAATGAATTCCCGCACCGTCCTGGAGCCGCCCCCTCGCGAGGCGACGCGGCCGATTCGACTCTTGATCCTCGAACATGAGGCTTCAGACATCGAATTAGTGTTGTTCGAGCTCAAAGACGCGGGCCTGAGCATCACCCATCGTCTGGCAAACAATCGCGAACAGTTCCTGAATGCCATTCATGAAGATACCTTTGACGCAATCTGCGCCGACTATCGCCTTCCGGAGTGGACCGGCCTCGACGCGCTCAAAGAAGTGCAAAAAGCCCATAAGGACATTCCTTTCTTGCTCGTCACCGGAACGCTTGGCGAAGAGGCCGCCGTCGAATGCATCAAGAACGGCGTCAGCGACTACATCCTGAAGGACCACATTTCGCGCCTTCCCGTCGCACTGAAGCGTGCGCTGCGCGAAAAAGCTTTGCGCCTTGAAGCATCCAATGCCGCGCAAGCGCTCGAAGCCAGCGAAGCTCGCGCGCGCCAGCAACTCGCCGAACTCGATCTTGTCTATCGCAGCGCTCCCGTCTGCCTGGCTGTCCTGGACCGCGAACTACGCTACGTCCGCGTCAACGATGCGATCGCTCGCAACCATGGCGTCCCCGCATCGGATTTTGTGGGCCGATCTCTCTTTGAAATCGTCCCTGAATCCGCGGAAGACGCTGCCGCGCTCTATCGTCAGGTCTTCGCCAGCGGCAAGCCTATCCTGAACTCCGAAGGTTCGGTCCGGCGCTCGATTCCGCCCTTCGAATTGCGCGACTATCTTTCGAGCTTTTATCCGCTCTTTTCGCCGGACGGCGAAATCAGCGCCGCTTGCGTCGTTATGGTCGACATCACCGAACGAAAACAGGCCGAAGCAGCCTTGCGCATGTCGGAGGTCCGCAACCGCGATCTGGTACAAAACACCGTCTACGGCATCTGCCGCGTCAATGCGCAGGGCCAGATTCTCGACGCCAATCCCGCGATTCTCCGCATCCTCGGCTGCTCAAACTCCGAAGATCTATCGGCCTTCTCGAAAATTCGCGATGTCTTCCGCTTTCCGGAGCAGCACGCGCAACTTTTTGCATCCTGTCACGAACAGAAAAAAGTTAACGGCGTCGAGACCGAGTGGCGCCGTCTTGACGGTGGAATCATCACCGTTCGTCTGAACCTTCGCCTGCTTGACGTCTCGGTCGATACGCGCGAAATCGAAGTCATGGCCGAAGATGTCACCGAACTGCGCGCCATGGAGCGTCAACTTCGCCAAGCGCAGAAATTCGAAGCCATCGGCCAGCTTGCCGGCGGAATCGCGCACGATTTCAATAACGTTGTCGGCGCGAT
>DASTMP010000410.1:0-20481 GCA_035714085.1 Blastocatellia bacterium | reverse complement strand
TCAATGTAGATCTTTCGCAAGCGAACGAAGCCAATCGTGGCGAAGCCGGAAGCGCTCTTCGCAAAACCGGCCGTTACATCAAACGCATCAGATACGGTAATAAAAACACGTTGCTCGACATCTCGGGGAAGCGGCCAATATTTCTGACCGGAGACGACAGGGATAATGCCGGTTGGATGTTCGAAGTGGTGTTTGATTACGGCGACGAGCCTTACCACGAGGCGCCGCCCGACGCCGAGGCGCGGGTGTTTGTACAGTCGACCATCAGCGCTACGCCTGGACAATCCTGGCCATTCCGTCGCGATCCTTTCTCAACCTATCGCTCAGGATTCGAAGTCAGAACCTATCGCCTTTGCCGGCGGGCGCTGATCTTTCATCATTTCCCGGAAGAACTCGGCCCAGATGGATCCGGTATGGACAATTACCTGGTTCGCTCGACGGAATTCGCCTATGACGAGAATCCAATTGCATCACTGATGACAATGGTGATCCAATCAGGCTATTTGCTGTGGCAGCCTGATACCTATTTGAAAAAGTCACTGCCGCCGGTCGAATTCGAATACAGCAGAGCTGAAATCCAGAATGAAGTACAGGAATTAAGCGAAGGAAGCATTGAGAATCTGCCGTCCGGTATGGACGGCGTGAATTATCAATGGATAGATTTGGATGGCGACGGCGTAGCTGGCGTCCTGAGCGAACAGGCTGGCGGCTGGTTTTACAAACGCAATCTCAGCCCGATTTCGAGCGTTCAGGAGAACGGCGCCACTCGCCAGGTGGCCAAACTTGCGCCCATCGAGACCGTGGCGGCGCGGCCTTCTTTCAACGGGATCGCGAGCGGCGAATTGCAATTCCTCGACCTAGCCGGAGACGGCAGGCCCGATCTGGTCCAATTCGAGGGGCCTGCGCCGGGCTTTTTCGAACACATGGACGACGACGCGTGGGAATCGCATCGCCCTTTCAGGTCATTGCCGGACGTCGAATGGCGCGATCCCAATCTGAAATTCGTCGACCTGACAGGCGACGGGCATATCGACCTCCTATTCACTGAAGACGGGGTTTTCACCTGGTATCCCTCGCATGCCGAGGACGGCTTCGGGCCGGGCGTTCGTTTACCTGACTCATTTGACGAAGAGAGAGGCCCGCGACTGATTTTCGCCGACAGCAGGCAATCGGTTTTTCTGGCCGATCTTTCAGGCGACGGTTTGACCGACATCGTGCGAATTCGCAGCGGCGAAGTTTGTTACTGGCCGAACCTGGGTTACGGGCGATTCGGCGCGAAAGTGACGATGGATAATTCGCCGTGGTTCGAGGCGGCGGACATCTTCGATCAACGGCGCATTCGCCTGGCGGACATCGACGGTTCGGGCGTGACCGACATCATCTATCTCGCCAGTGACGGCATACAAATTTACTTCAATCAATCGGGCAACAGTTGGAGCGAAGCTCACAGGCTCGATCTCTTTCCGACGATAGACGCCCTCTCGACTTTCACCGCCGTCGACCTGCTGGGCAACGGCACGGCTTGCCTGGTCTGGTCGTCGCCGCTTCCGGGCCAGGCGCGGCGGCCGATGCTCTATGTGGATCTGATGGGAGGGCTGAAACCTCACCTGATGACCCGGTCAACTAATAACCTCGGCGCCGAAACGCTGGTCCATTATTCATCCTCCACGAAGTTCTACCTGGAAGATAAATATGCGGGAAAGCCCTGGCTGACCAGACTTCCATTTCCGGTTCAGGTAGTCGATCGCGTTGAAACCATCGATCACATCGGCCTCAATCGCTTTGTCACGCGTTACGCCTATCATCACGGATATTTCGACGGCGTCGAGCGCGAATTCCGCGGCTTCGGAATGGTAGAGCAACTGGACACCGAAGAGTTCGCCGCGCTCAGCGAGAGCGACCTCCTTCCCGATGCGACCAATATTGACGTCGCTTCTCACGTTCCGCCGGTCTTGACCAAGACCTGGTTCCACACAGGCGCGTTTGCGGAGGAAGAACGGATCTCGAAATATTTCGAGAGCGAGTACTATCGCGAAGGCGATCCCAGCCTCGGCGAGGGAGCGCTCAGCGACGAAGAGCTTGAAGCGATGCTGCTGCCCGACACGGTCCTGCCCGCCGGACTTCCAGCCAGAGAAGCGCGCGAGGCCTGCCGCTCGCTCAAAGGCTCTATTCTCCGCGTGGAGATTTATGCCCTCGACGGAAAGGAAGAGTCTGATCGTCCTTACAGCGTTTCGGAACGAAACTACACGATCAACCCGTTGCAGTTGCGCGGCGGTAACCGGCATGCCGTCTTCTTCACGCATGCGCGCGAGTCCATCGATTTTCACTATGAGCGGAAGCTGTACGATGACGGGGCTAAGAAGATCGCCGATCCGCGCGTGACTCATAGCCTGACGCTCGATGTCGATCAATACGGAAATGTCCTGCGCTCGGCTGGCGTGGCCTATGGCCGGCGCTTAAAAGACGATGGGCTTTCTCCGGGCGATCAGAAGAAACAGGCTCGCGCTCACGTCATCTTTACTGAAAATGTGTTTACGAATGCGGTTCTCGAATCGGGCGATTACCGCGCGCCGCTCCCGAGCGAATCGCAGACCTATGAGCTTCTGAAAGTCAGCCCTGTTTCCAACGCCCAGGGGATTACCAATCTCTTCCGCTTCGATGAACTGAACGACCTGATAGCCTCAACCAACGATCAGGAGGCCACGCTGCCATATCAAGAGTGGGATGCGGATGAGGAGTCGCTTCCCGGGCCGCGGCGCCGTTTGATAGAACGCCTTCGCACGCTCTACCGCAAAAATGACCTGAGCGGCCCTCTGCCGTTGGCCGCTTTGGAATCGCTGGCGCTCCCTTACGAAACCTACAAGCTGGCGTTCACTCCCGACCTCGTATCGAACGTCTTCAGGAGAGAGACGAACGGCGTTGAAGAAGACCTGATCCCCGATCAGACGGCTCTGCTCGGCAATCAGGAAGACGGCGGTTACGTTCACAGCGAAGGCGCCGCGGACTGGTGGATTCCATCAGGGCAAATATTCTATTCGCCGTCCGGCGACGATAGCGCGGCGCAGGAATTGAGCTTTGCTCTTCAGCATTTCTTTCAACCGCGCCGTTTCCGCGATCCGTTCGGACAGAGCGTGACGGTTGATTATGTATATGATCTGCTGCTGAAAGAGAGCCGTGATCCGCTCGGCAACGTCGTGTCGGTTGAGAACGACTTTCGCACGCTGGCGGCTCGTTTGATGACCGATCCGAACGGCAATCGCTCCGCCGTGGCCTTCGACGCGATGGGAATGGTGGCCGGCGCAGCGGTCATGGGCAAGGAGGGCGAAAATCTGGGCGATTCGCTCAATGATTTCACCGCCGAGGACGCCGACCTGACGATCGCCCAATTGCAGAACTTCATTGCCGATCCGAGGGCGAATGCGGCGGCGCTCCTGAAGAACGCAAGCTCGCGCGTCGTTTACGATCTCGATCGTTATTGGCGCGAAAACAAGCCGCCCTTCGCGGCGACGCTAGCCCGCGAAACTCACGTCAGCGGCCTGGCGGCCAATGAACAGACTAAGATTCAGATAGGCCTTTCCTACTCGGACGGTTTCGGGCGGGAAATTCAAAAGAAGATTCAGGCAGAACCTGGGCGGCTCGACCTCGATGATCCGAACGCGCCCATTGTCGATCCGCGCTGGGTGGGCAGCGGCTGGACGATCTTCAACAATAAGGGCAAGCCGGTTCGTCAGTACGAGCCTTTCTTCGACGACACCCACGATTTCAAGTTCGCCCGCATCACCGGCGTCAGCCCGATTCTTTTCTACGATCCTCTCGAACGAGTAGTCGCCACGCTACATCCGAATCACACCTGGGAAAAGGTCGTCTTCGATCCGTGGCGGCAGGAAAGCTGGGATGTCAATGACACCGCGTTGATCGACGATCCAAAGGCCGACGCTGATGCCGGCGATTTCTTCCTCCGCCTGGCCGAATCCGAATACCTGCCTACCTGGTACGCGCAGCGGCAGGCCGGGGCGCTCGGACCCGATGAACAGGACGCTGCCGTGAAGACCGCCATGCATGCGGGAACGCCGTCAGTAGCCCATGCCGATTCGCTCGGACGGATGTTTCTGACCGTCGCCCATAATCGATTCAAGCCGGGCAATGCAGGCTCCACCGATCCGCCTGTGGAAGAGTTCTACGCCACGCGAGTCGTCTTCGACATCGAAGGCAACCAGCGCGAAGTGATCGATGCCAAAGACCGCATCGTCATGCGTTATGACTACGACATGCTGAGCGCGCAAATCCATCAGGCAAGCATGGAGGCCGGCGAGCGTTGGATGCTGAACGATGTTGCGGGCCAGCCGATCCGCGCATGGGATAGCCGTGGCCATACATTCCGTACTGAATATGACGCGCTGCGTCGCCCGCTGCTGAACTTCGCGCAGGGCGCCGATCCGCAGAATCCAACCGCTGAAATCATGTTCGGCAAGATTGAGTACGGCGAGGGCCAGCCCAATGACATTCAATTCAATCTGCGCGCTAAGCCATTCCGCCAATATGATAGCGCGGGCGTCGCGAAGAACGAGCAGTACGATTTCAAGGGCAATCTGTTGCTGAGCAGCCGCCGGCTGGCTCAAGACTACAAGACGATTCCCGACTGGTCAGCCGATCCGGCGCTGACGCTGGAGACGTTCACGACCGTTAGCGCTTATGACGCCCTCAACCGGCCCATATCTGTCACGACTCCCGACCTGAGCGTCCATCTACCGACTTTCAATGAAGCTAATATGCTTGAAAAAGTGGACGTCCGTTTGCAGGGCGAGCAGTCGTCCACTTCGTTCGTCACCAATATCGACTATGACGCGAAGGGCCAGCGAACGCTCATCGAGTACGGGAATAACGTCAGGACTAACTACGAATATGATCCGTTGACCTTCCGGCTTACTCGTTTGCAGACGCTGCGCGGCGCCGAACGTTTGCAGGACCTGAGTTATACCTACGATCCAGGCGGTAACATCACGCGGATAGTGGACGACGCCCAGCAGACGATCTATTTCAATAACCAGGTCGTGACGCCGAGCAATGACTACACCTACGACGCCGTTTATCGTTTGATTGCCGCGGAAGGGCGCGAGCATATCGGCCAGGTCGAACAGCCTGAGACCACGTGGGACGATCGATTCAGAATACATCTGCCGCATCCCAATGACGGTCAGGCCATGCGCCGTTACACCGAACGGTATGAGTACGACGCGGTAGGCAATTTCCTGCAATTGATTCATCAAGCAATAAATGGCAATTGGACCCGCAGTTACGCCTACAACGAGCCGAGCCTTATCGAGGCAGGGAAGAATAACAACCGCCTTAGCGACACTACAGTCGGCGGCGGCGACACAGCCACCGAAGTCTATGCCCACGACGCGCACGGCAACATGACATCCATGCCGCACCTGTCGCTGATGGAATGGAATTTCAAGGATCAATTGAGCGCGACTTCAAAGCAGGTAGTGAATGACGGCGCGCCGGAGACGACCTACTACGTCTACGACGCTTCAGGCCAGCGCGCGCGCAAGATTACAGAGCGGCAGAACGGGACGCGCAAAAACGAACGGATATATCTCGGTGGGTTCGAGGTCTACCGCGAGTACGACGCCACCGGAAACACTATTACTTTGGAGCGCGAGACCTTGCACGTAATGGACGACAAGCAGCGCGTTGCAATCGTGGAAACTCGCACGCAGGGCGATGAAGCCGATGTGCCAGAGCAGATCATCCGTTACCAGTTCAGCAATCATCTCGGCTCGGCATCTCTGGAATTGGATGAAGCAGGACAGATCATTTCATATGAGGAGTATTACCCATACGGCAGCACGTCGTACCAGGCGGGACAGAGCGTGGCGGAGGTGAGCCTGAAGCGGTACCGATATACAGGTATGGAGCGGGATGAAGAGAGTGGCTTGGCTTATCACACTGCGCGGTATTATCTACCTTGGTTAGGGAGGTGGGCGAGCGCAGATCCGATTGGGCTGAAGGGAGGGACGAACCTGTATTTGTATTCGGGAAATAACCCAATGACTTTCACCGATAAAGCTGGAACAGATCCAAAAGAACCTGCCAAAGCTACGCCGATGAAAACATTACTCGATAAATATGACTTCTATACCAAAAGACTGGGATTCACTTATATCAGAACGGGAGAAACTACAGGCAGGTTGATTTCGCCAACGGGAGGTGATGTTGTCGATATTACTTGGAACGCTGATTCACCTAGGCTGGTTTCTACAATCACCGCCGGAAAATCATATCTAATTCAGGAATATGATTTCACTATTGGTAAATTTGTAGAGAAGGAACATCACTTTGAACAGGTAGTTGTGGGCACGAGAGAGTTAGGCTTCTTCGAGAGGTGGGGTAACGGATTCGCTATTATATATAAGGACACAATCGAAACGGCGTTTGGAGGGAGCTACGCGAATGCTCCAACGTCTCCGAATTCAAAAACGTACCCCAGTCAAAGCTATTGGGATCAAGCAAAAGGAATCGCTTTAAGCGTAGGGGCTAGTAAGTTACTGGGCGGGCTTGTAGGCAAAGTATATCGGAGATTCAAGGGCGCAAAGGCGTCTGGTGAAGATCTAGGACCTGGCGAGGGCGCAGACCCCACCCCCAACACGGGAGAAGCCCCTCCTAAGCCCCCCCGGCTAGGAGGGGCAGCGGAGCCCAACATCGTCGAAATCGACCCTGCTTCTGGGTTGCCTAGACAGATACATAATCTTGACACTCCTATCGGGCCAGCCTACGCCACATCTGATGCCGCTCTAGGGCAGGGAGGACATATTATGGAAGTCGTAGTAAGCAGAAAAGGAAAAGAGGTGGCGAGTTGGTGGGAGGCGAGTCAGGAAGGGATTGGTCAACTAGGTCACACTGAACAGAAAGCCCTGAAGCGAATAAACCTCGGGCCAGGAGTAGAGGTTGAAATGCGGGGAGCCTTTCCATCATGTCCCTACGGTGGAGGTTGCATGAACACACTTCAACTTGCCACTCAATCAGGGGCGCGAATCGTGTATCGATACTTCAGGGGAAATACTCAGTATATTATTCAATTTGGAAGAGAATAAGTGTCTGGCGCTTAAAACTGTCTGAGGTAAGAGTCCGGCAGTTAACTGAAGCCTGTGCAAATTAAAGCTGAATACAATCAACTACTTCAATGAATCCTGCGCATAAATCGGGAGATGCCTGGGTACGCATCGCTTCCAGCGTGCAGTCTCGGCCACTCACCCAATTGCCTTTCAATGCGCCTCCTGCCAGGCCTGCGCGCTGGAAGCGACGCGTACCCAGGCTTGCGCCAATCAATGTGTTGATTGCAAAGTGCTTTTATTTGCACGCTCTTCAGTTAACTTGGCGCATATGCTTCCCATACCGTACTGTCGGTCACGTTACTTTCTAGCACATGCGTTTGCAATCCGCGCCAAATCTGCGCGGCGAAGTTTGTCGATGCCCTGATTCTGATCAAACAAAATATAACAAGGAGACTACCCATGATTTTGCAGATCTCAGCCAGCCAACTTTCATATGGGATGCAGGGCGCCGACGTCGCCCGGCTTCATCAGGCGCTTGAAGCGCTCGGCAGAAACGTGCCGGCGTCCGAGGTTGAGAACCGGGTTTTCGGCGACGTAACGGTAGCCGTGGTAAAAGCGTTGCAGACGGACCTCAAGATTGCTTCCACAGGGATTGTTGACGCTGCGACGGTCGCCGGTATCAACGCCAGGCTGGCCGCGCAGAATAAGGCCTCGCGCGTGGTGAGAGGTTTCGTTCTCGACGCCAACGTCAAACCTTTCACCGGCGGTTTAGTACAGTTATACAACGAAGGGCCGACAGGCGAGCAGGCCATCGGGACATCGCAGATCAATTCGGCGGACGGTTCTTACCAGATCAGCTATAGTCCGCCCAGTGGCGGCAACGGGCGCATGAATCTGCGGGTTGCGGTCCTGAACGATAACAGACTGGTCGAAACGACGCCGAGCGGCGCGAGCATACTGACCGACGCCGGTCCGTTGGAAGTCGTCGACTTCGTATTGAGCGGCGCGACGAATCAATCCAAGTCCGAATTCGACCTGATCCTCGAAGACCTCAATCCATTGCTTGGGGGCCGCCGTCCGCAGGATCTCAAGGAAGACGCCGGTCAGCGCGATGTCAGCGTATTGGCGGGCCAGAGCGGTTATTCTTCAGCGCAAATCGCGACGCTCGCGCTGGCGCACAAATTCGGAGATCAGACGCAGACGCCGGCTCAGGTTCTCTACGGGCTATTGAGTCAAGGGCTTCCACCCGACGCTGCCGCGCTGCACAGCGCAGATCCAAACCTGCGGCTGAACGCTCTGAAAGCCTCGGTTGCGCAGGGGCTGGTTCCCGCGAAGATTGACGGCAAGAACATCGAAGATTACCTGGATGGTTTCATTCCTTCGTCCACCAGTGGGGGCCAGGAACTGCAGGGACTGCTAGGCGGCATTCTCACCCCGAACGAACTATTCCCGTTCGTCGGCGAATACCTGGCCGACAGCCAGAATCCCGACGCCTTTTGGGCCCAGATCGCGACAGAACCGCAGTGGGCCAGCCGCGCCAATGCGCTCAAGCTGACGGTCCAGATCGGGTCATTGACTAACAACCACGCGCCTCTGGTAAACGCAATCAAGGCGCTGCCCAATATCAGTCAGGCTTCTGACATCGTTCGCCTCTCCAAGAGCGACTGGAAAGCCTCCATTCAGACGCAAGGCGTGGGCTTTCCCGCCGATACGCCGGGCGCCGATGACAATGAGAAGGCGGACAATTACGCCAGTCAGATCGTGGCCCGCGTCGAGGGGGCCTTTCCCACGCGGTTTTTCGCCGCGCGCCTTGGGCAGTCGCCAGTCGCGACGTATCTCAACGCCCGGCCTTCATATGACCTTGTAAAGACCTATCCGGCGCGGTTCTTCAAAGAGAATCCGGACGGATTGAGCCAGGAAATCCGAACTCAATTGCCCGCTTTCCAGCGCCTTTATCGCCTCACCGCCAACGCGGAGGAGACCATTGCCCTGTCGGCCAAAGGGATTCAATCCGCGCAGCAGATTTCGCGAATCAGCCGCGAGGTCTTCGCCGAGCGGCATCAGGACGTTTTCTCCGAGGACCGGGCGAATGAAATCTATGACAAAGCGCTGAGAACCAGCGCCATCGCGATGGCGTTATTGGGCGAATACAGCGCGGGCTCCAATCGAACGAGTCTACAGGCTCTGCCTAGACTCGACAGCCATGAACAGGCGGACGCCGCCGCTGATTCGATCCCGGATTGGGAGACGTTGTTCGGTTCCTTCGATTTCTGCGCCTGCCAGGAGTGCGCCTCCGCGCACGGGCCGGCGGCTTATTTCGTCGACCTGTTGATGTTCCTCGAAAACCGCCAGGCGGAAACCGATTCGCAAACGGTCAAGGACCTTCTCTTTCTGCGCCGTCCGGATCTGGGCGACATCGAACTGAGCTGCGAAAACACCAACACGCCTTTGCCGCTCATCGATCTGGCGAATGAAATTCTGGAAGATGCGGTCGCGCCGCCCGCGCCATTTACGCCGTTCAACCTCGCGCCTTCGCTCGAAGCCGATCTCGCTCAGCCGGTGGCGACCGACGCTCTGGCCGCCGCGTTCAATCCTCCGCTACGGCCCGGCGCCCGCGTGGAAATTCTGGAAGCCGGAAAGCGATGGCGCGTCGCGGACGAATCCTTCACTTACAGCGTCGTCAAGGACGGCGGCGCGCTGATCGTCGCCGCCCGCAGCCGCCAGACCACGGGATCAGCCGAGGAAAGGCGGGCGACGCCTCAGTATCGAAACAGCGCGGCATACGCCGAACTCGCGCAATCGGTCTATCCCTGGAATTTGCCGTTTGACTTGCCCAGCGAAGAGGCGAACACATTTCTCACACATCTGGGCGTTTCGCGCCGCGATCTGATCGAAGCGCTGCGGCCCGCGCCGGAGCCGTTCGATCCGAATGATCCCGTCGTCGTTCGTATGGCCGCTGAGCGGCTCGGCCTGACCGATACGGAACGCAAGATCATCGTGGGCGAGCCGTTGACTCCGCCTCGACAGCCAGATGAGTTCTGGGGCTCCGCGCCGGTCAGTCTCCTGGCTACGGTTCAAGAATTGCTGAATAGTTCCGGCCTCAGTTACGCGGAACTTGACGCGCTGCTCGCGACGTGGTTCATCGACCCGGCGTCCACGCTGGAGATCACAGCCAAGCCCGACGCTCCCGTCGACACCTGCGACATGACGAAATTGCAGATCGCCGGGTTGACCGCTGACGTTCTGACGCGGACGCATCGCTTCGTTAGATTGTGGCGCGAACTCGGCTGGACGATCTGCGAGGTCGATCGCGCGATCCGCGCTTTTGCGCCCAACGCGAGCGCCCCGACCTTGACCAACGAAATTCTGGTCAGGCTCGACCATCTGCGCGCGCTCTCTTCGCAGTTGCGACTGACGGTCGCGCAAGTCCTCGCTTTTTGGAAGCCGATTGATACGGTCGAGCCAGGTTCGCTCTATCAACAGCTCTTTTTCAATCCGGCGGTTTTCAAACCGCTGGATGAGGATTTCCGATTGCGGCCCGACGGTCAGGAACTGTTGGACACAAGCAAGTCGCTGGCCGACAAAGCCGCCGTCCTGCAGGCCGCATTTCGACTGAATTCCGCCGCCCTTTCGTCGATGCTCGCGAAGACGGACGGCAAGCTGAATCTGGCCAATCTGTCGCTTATTTATCGCCATGCGGTTCTCGCGCGCCAGTTAGGCGTCACGGTTCAGAATTTATTGACGGCGATCGATTTGACCGGCATCGATCCGTTTCGCGCGGACACCACACAGGATACGCTCCAATTTGTAGATGTCGTCAAAGCTATGCTTGCCTCCGGATTCAGCATTCCGCAACTCGATTACCTGCTGCGCAATCAATTTAACCCGGCGGCGTCATTTGCGCCGCCGGATTCGACTTTGGCGCAGATTCTTATGGAGGCTCGAAGCAATCTGCTCAATGTCGATGCGCCGTCGGACGCCGAAAAACAGAGTCTCCGGGAAAGCGCCGTGATCGACCGTATAGCCGTCGCTCTCGAATTGCCCGCCGATGTGACAGCCAGCTTGCTCATACGAGTAACTCACGAAGGCGTAATCGTCCTGGACAAGTTCGTGAGACTGTCCGAGATTACTGACGCAGAGCTGACGCGGGCCAACGCCGGAGCCCAGTTCGAATCGCTCGAAAAATTGTTGAAGATCGCCGCTGTTATTCAGACTCTCAAGCTTCCCGGCAGCCAGTTGGACTGGTTGTTCCGCGAGAATCCGTGGTTGGCCGTGGCGCCTGATCCTCCCGCCAGTCCGGTATTGCTGGCGGGCTGGTTCTCGATAATCAAACTTCAGCTCCTGCGGCAGTATCTGTCCATTGAAGACGCCGCCCTGGAAGCCATTCTGGGCGCGCTCAGAGCGGTCGCAGCCGCTCAGGATCAGGGCGTGCGACTCGCCGCAAAGAGTTCCTTCATCGATTCGCTCACGAAGTGGCTGGATTGGGCGCCGGAAGAACTGGAGACTCTTATCGGCAAGGCGGACAACCTGGCCGATCTCGGTTTGCTGAAAGCTCGCATCCCTGAAGATTATCGCGTCGATCTCCTTGACCGTCTGAATCGCGCGATGAGCCTGCTCAAGCGCCTGGGCGCGACCGCAGAACAGGCCAGCCAATGGTGTGACGCCGCAGTGACTGACGCAAACGCGAAGTCGATTCGCGCGGCGGCCAAGGCTAAATACGATGACGACGCCTGGCGGAAGATCGCCACGCCGCTTCAGAATGCGCTGCGCGATAAGCAGCGCGAGGCGTTGGTCAGCTACCTCGTGGCTCGTCCGGCGAAATGGGCGACGAATCTCTCGAAAGCCGACGCCAACGACCTCTATTCCCATTTCCTGATCGATGTTGAAATGAGTTCCTGCCAGATCAGTTCGCGCATCAAGCAGGCTATCAGCTCGGTCCAGCTCTTCGCGCAACGCTGCTTGATGGGGCTGGAGCCGGAGGTCAAGCCAAGCGATCCTAAATGGACGCAGTGGACCTGGATGAAAAACTTCCGCGTCTGGGAGGCGAATCGAGAGATATGGCTTTATCCGGAAAACTGGATCGAGCCGGAATTGCGCGACGACAAAACTCCGTTCTTCAAAGACCTCGAAAATGAATTGCTCCAATCGGACCTGGATGACGCCGCCGCCGAGCAGGCCTTTCTGAACTATCTAGAAAAACTGGATGAAGTGGCGCGACTGGAGATCGTAGGCGTTTATGAAGACGACGAGGACAAGACGTTGCACGTTTTCGGCCGAACCTTTCACAGCCCTTACGTCTACTATTACCGTAGAAGGGGAGGCGTGACGCGCGCCTGGACGCCCTGGGAGAAAGTGGAACTCGACATCGAGGGCGATCATCTCATTCCGGTCATCTGGAATCGGAAGCTGATGTTGATCTGGCCGGTCTTCACCGATAAGGCGCAGGAAAAGCCGATCACGATGCCCGCGCCGAGCGCTAAGATGGATTCGGCCGACCATTATTGGGAGATTCAACTCGCCTGGAGCGAGTATAAGAACGGCCAGTGGTCGGGTAAGAATTTGTCGGAGGCCGTCGCGTTCACCGCGTATCAGGGCGACGATATCATCTTCGGTAATCTGGCCCTGCCCTCGGTAATGGCGCCGATCGCTCTCCGAGTAAACAATAACAATGGCAATGGCGATTTTCCTCCCGACGATGGAAGTGGAAACGGTCCCACAGGCGATCCGGGAGGCGTGCCCCCGCTCATACTCACCTTCTTCGGGCCGACACGCCTGGTTTCGAAGGAACTCTTTTCATTCAAAGCGCTCGTTTCGGATGAGACGCTGGCGGTGCGTGGATACCTGCGACGAGATTATCGTGCGGCGCCCGTCGCCGGCGATTCTCAGATCGCTTACCCCTTCGGAGAATTCCGCTTCTTTGGCTGTCGCAAGATCGTCACCACGGCTCATAACTCGCAAATCGCCCGGCGAAACTTCGCCCTCGCTCCAACGGGATCGAAGTTCGATCGCATGTGGTTTACAGGGAATAGCTCGGGGCTCACTTTGTTCGACGGCCAGTTTCCGGCTCTTCCACCATCTATCCCCCCAGACGTCGACATCCTGGTGAACGAGCCGGAGTCGATCGCGGGCGATCCCTCCTCAACGCTGGTGAACAAATTCGATATCCCGGCGCTGGACAGCTCTCCCTGGTCATTCCGCTTGCTCGCGCCACACCAGGATCTGCAATTTGTTTGCGACCGCCCATTCTTTTTCATGGACAACAAGCGGACGTTCATCGTGACCTCGACCGGAACGTCAGGTAGAATACCTACCATCGAACTCGGCGATTGGGTGAATGGAAACCTCGGGACCGTCCAACGATTCGATTACTTCCCGACTGCTCCTGGCGGATCTGTGGACCCGATCGATCCTTCGAGCGGGCTGGAACCATTGCCGGCGTTGGCGCTGGGGCTGGGAGGCCGCCGGATCGTTAAACAGATACCGCCCGCCAGTGTGACGCCCGCGGCGATCGCCAGGACTTTATTGCCTATCTTCTGGACGACTCGCGAATACAGTTTTGAGAACTTCCATCACCCATATCTCTGCGAGTTCCAGAAAACTCTCAATCGGCTGGGCACGCCAGGGCTGCTCTCTCTGGCGACACAGAGCATGCTGGACGCGGCGTCTTTCGACGATTATCAACCTGAGGCTCGCGTGCTGAAACCATACCCGGTGGACGAAGTCGAATTTCAATCGGGAGGCGCCTACGAGCTTTACAATTGGGAGCTTTTCTTTCACATCCCATTGTTGATTGCGACCCAGTTGAGCAATAACCGGCGTTTCGAGGACGCCCAACGCTGGTTTCATTACATCTTCGATCCGACAGCCGCTTCGGGCGGCGACGTTCCTCAGCGCTATTGGGCTTTCAAGCCGTTCTACGATCGTCTGAAGGGCGATTACGAAACCGAGTCGGTGAAGACGCTCGAAGAGATGATCGCCAATGGCGCCTCGGATGAATTGAAGATCGCCGTCGAGGTTTGGCGCGAGAATCCACTCAATCCGCATGCGGTGGCGAGGTTGCGAACGACCGCCTATCAGAAGACCGTCGTCATGAAGTATATCGACAACCTGATCGCGTGGGGCGACCAACTGTTCCGTCTCGAAACCCTCGAATCGATCAATGAAGCGACTCAACTTTACGTCCTGGCGTCGGAAATCCTGGGCCGCCGCCCCGAGGTCATTCAGCGCGACGTGAAGCCGCCGGTCGAAACCTTCAACAGCCTGGAAACGAAGCTGGGCGCGCTGGGCAACGCGCTGGAGCAGATTGAATTGCTGGTCGCCGACTCGGGCGACACGAATTCGACCGGGGATTCTTCGCAGACGCCCGATCCGCCTTCGGACACAGTGTTGTATTTCTGCGTGCCTGAAAACGATAAACTGCTCGGCTATTGGAGCACGGTTGCGGACCGTCTCTTCAAGATTCGCCATTGCATGAATATCGAGGGGCAGGCGCTACGACTGCCATTGTTCGAGCCGCCGATCGATCCCGCTTTGCTCGTCCGCGCGCAGGCCGCCGGTCTGAGCGTCAGCGACGTGTTGAGCGATATCTCGGTCTCTCTGCCGAACTATCGCTTCTCAATAATGTTGCAGAAAGCCAACGAGATGGTCGCCGAGGTCCGCAACCTGGGGGTGGAATTGCTTTCCGCCCTGGAGAAGCGGGACGCGGAGGCTTTATCGACGCTGCGATCGGGCCAGGAACTGCGCCTGCTTCAAGCCGTGCGCGACGTTCGCGTCAACCAGATCGCCGAGGCGACGGCGAACATTGCGGCGCTGGAGAAGAGCAAAGAGATAGCTCAGGCTCGAAAGGATTATTACGAAAGCCGGGAATTCATCAGTAATCGCGAACGTTCCGCCCTCGCTCTTTCAGTCGATTCCAACATAGCCTTGGCCGGGAAGGCTGAGTCCGAGGTAATCGCCGCCATGGTCCATCTCACTCCGGACGTTAAAGTGGGGGCGCTGACCACTGACGGAGCTACATATGGGGGAGCAAACCTGGGGGCCAGCGCCGAGTCTTTCGGAAACTTGGCGCAAACTCTAGCATCGATCTTAGAACTCAACGCAACGATTACAGGCAGGATAGCTGAATATGGCAGGCGACAAGACGAATGGGATTTTCAAGCGAATCTCGCGACTATCGAGTTGTCTCAGATTGATCAGCAGTTGGCCGCAGCCCAGATTCGGCTGGCTATCGCCGAACAGGAACTGCATAACCACGATCAACAGATCGACGACGCCCGTGAAGTCGATCAATTTCTGCGCGGCAAGTTCACCAATCAAGACCTTTTCCAATGGATGACGGGGCAGGTTTCCGGCCTTTATTTCCAGAGCTACCAACTCGCTTACGATCTTGCGAAGCGCGCGGAGCTTTGCATGCAGCACGAACTAGGTCTCAACTACGGAGAGACCTCTTTGATCCGCTTCGGTTATTGGGACTCGCTCAAGAAGGGGTTGCTGGCCGCCGATCATCTCGCCTACGACCTGAAGCGGCTCGACATCGCGTATCTCGACGGGAACATCAGAGAATATGAGTTGACGAAGCACATCTCGCTCATTTCGCTTGCGCCTGAACAACTCATCGCCTTGAAGGAAACGGGCGTCTGTCAATTTGAAATCCCGGAATGGCTGTTCGACCTCGACACGCCCGGCCATTACAGAAGGCGAATCAAAATGGCGAGCGTGACGATTCCATGCGTGGTCGGCCCGTACACGACGATTCACCTCAAGGCCCAGTTGGTCAAAAGCTCGTACCGCCGAATTGCGGATCTGACAGGCGGCTATGATCGCCTGCCGCCGGATGACCCCGCCGGCCCGGACGGCCGTTTTGTCGATGATCGAAAGATACTGGAATCAATCGTGACCAGTGCGGGGCAGAATGACGCGGGCCTCTTCGAACCCGCCATGAGAGATGAGCGCTACCTGCCGTTTGAAGGCGCGGGAGCGATAAGCTCATGGAGACTAGAATTGCCGGTGGAGTTCAAGACTTTCGACTACGGCTCCATCACCGACGTCATTCTGCACCTGCGGTACACGGCGCGAGACGGCGGAGATACGCTGCGCGCTGCGGCCGCCTCGTCAGTGGCGCAGCGATTGAGAGACGCCGCGTCTCGCCCGCTGTTCAGGCTCTTCAGTTTGCGCCATGAATTTCCCACCGAGTGGTATCGGTTTGTAAATTCCTCGACATCAGGAACCAACGCTATGACGGTCGATCTGGCTGCGACCAGATTCCCCGCTTTCGTTCAGAGCAGAGAGATCACTGTCACAGAGGCGCAGGCAATCGCCACAACCAGCTTGGCCGCCCCGGTCCAGATCGCCATCGCTCCCGGACAGACGGCGCCTGATCCAACAGGAGGCGCCTGGACAGGTGATGGCGCTACTCCCGGGCCGTGGACGGTCAGCGTGAATTCAGATCCGAAGTCGATAGAGGACGTCTTCGTTATTCTTGCATACGGCGTAAATTGACTTCAGTGGGCGCATTTCGGCGCCAAGTATGGATATGAACAGATCGGTCTGGTACGGCTAACTAACGACACACTTATCGGCGCGAGCGCCTCGCGACTGGGAATTACGTCGCTGAAGCCTTTGCGATGAGCGGCCAGGCAGGTTCGCAATGTCATGACTTTATCGCTTGTCAGAATCATTACTGACCCTCCCGGTGTCCAGACTTTTAAGGTCACGGACGGATCAATCTCGATCCAAGTTATCGAGGCCATCGTTCGAGTCGGGGAGCGGGAAGAAAGACAGGTCGTGGTGAACTCATATCCGATCGCGCTCGACTCAGCCGGTCGTGAAAATGTCGCCAGGGAAATAACGGCTCAGATCGGATCTTACAGTGTAACGAATCTCAATTCGAGTTTGCAGCCCATTTTTCAGGGGTCGAGTTGGCAAGGCTGGGGCGGGCGAGTTTCGTATGCTACATTAAGCGCTTACATTGCAGGTGGTCCAAACGGTGGCGCTCTCCTCTGCGCCGAGTTCCGTTTTGCACGAATTGTATTCGAGAAATTGCACGCCAGGAGTTCCGATGGGATTCATATTCGACATAATCCGTCCAGCCCGACCGCTGCTAGCTGCGCTGCTTCTGCTCTCCGCCATAGCCGGCGCCCAAAACCTGCGCAATAGCGCGTTCAATGTTCAGTACAGTGACGAAGGAATCATCAGTCTCCGCCGCGCCAATGACGTTGCCGACACCGAATACATCGCCAGCGGCGGTTCGCTCGGGCGGGTGGTCGCTCGCTACCGCACGTCTCCGCAGGCCGAATGGCGTGACATCAGCCAGTTGACGCTGGCCGGTGAACCCACCGCCAACAGGATCCAATATCGCGTAGGCGAACTGCTGAAGACGCTGGCCGCGCAGAGCCAGGTCAGCGCCTCGGCAACGGTTCCGGGCCTTGCGGCCGTTAACGACGGTGCGGTGGTCCCGAGTTTCGGCGGCCGTGGCGGCCGCGGCGCGCCCCCAGCGATCGCAGCCATTTTCCCGGGCGGCGCCGAGGGTGGCGTCCAGTGGATCCAATACGCTTTCCCGGGAACCGAAACAGTCTCCGAAGCCGCCGTCTACTGGTCCGGCCCCGGCGACAATCCGGTTGGCAGCCGAGGCGGCGCTCAGGCGCCACCTGCAACCAGCGCCCAGGCGCCCCGTTCCTGGCGAATCCTTTACAAGGCGCCCGATAACGAATGGCGCCCCGTTCAGGCCACAACGCCCTATGGCAATGAAACTTCGAAGTTCAACGAAGTGAAGTTCACCACGGTCAGCGCCTCGGCGATGCGCGTTGAATTTGAGATTGCCCCCAACACCCAGGTGGGTGTCGCCGAATGGCGTGTGGGGCCCGAACGGACCGTTGTCCTGCCCCAGGATCTGAACGTGAGTGAGTCCTTCCAGTTCGAGGGCGACCAGCTTAACTGGACCATAACTCTCGCCAATAACACCGCTGCCCCCATCGAGGTCGGCGACCTGGCCGTTCCCACGCGCATGGCCGAAGGCACCCCTGGCCGTCGCGGCGACATCTACACGCAAAAGCTGCTGCGCCACAGCTTGATTGCGGGCAATGGCTCCTGGCTGTACTGGGCGCGCAGCAACGGCGTCGGCCCCTACCTGCTCATGACCACGGTTGGAGCAACCAAGCTGGAATACTTCGACAACACCGGCGGCTTCCCAGCCGATGCCGCCGGCCGGGGCGGCCGCGGAGGTTTCACGCCTTACATTCACGCTACCGTCAACAACGCAGCCGACATCCAGAGGGCGCGCGAAGCCGGCCGCCAACAGCCCTGGCGCCTCCCGCTCACGAGCCTCCACCTCGCGCCGCAGGGTTCGAAAGGGAGCGAAGTCACTTATCAATTCCGCTTGCAGTGGGTCCCGAACTTCCAGGGCGTCCGCGACGCGCTTTATGCGGACAACCAATTCGATACGGTGGTTGTGCCCGGGATGACCGTGCCGACCGACCTTCCGGCCATGATCGCGCTACGCACCCGCAACCATATCGACGCGGTCGAGGCCGAGTTCCCCGCCAAGACATCCGTCCAGTACGTGGGGAAGAAGAGCAACGACACTTACATCTATAAGGTTAAGTTCGACAAGCTCGGCGAAAACATGCTCAAGGTTCGATACGGCGACAAGCAGTGGACATCACTGGAGTTCTTCGTCACCGAACCGCTGGAAACCGTCATCAAGAAGCGGGAGAAGTTCCTGGTGGAGAAGATGCAGCACATGGATTCCAGCAAGCCCTGGTACGGCGCCTACGGCGATTGGGACCAGTTGAAGCAGGCGCTGCGCAACCCAGAAGACCGCGACCGCCTGAGCCCCTGGCTTACCGATTCCAGCGATGACGCGGGCAACGCGCGCCCCGCCTTTGTCGCCGGCGTCAATGCCTTTTTCCCCACACCGGAAGGCGTCGCCAGCGTCGAACGCTATGTTCGGTACTACTTGTTCAACGACTATAAGGACGGCAAAGGCGGCATGCAGATGACCGAGAAGGAGGCCTATCCTTATGGCATTTACGGTACGTTCGACAACTGGTGGCAACATCGCGCGGCCACCGACACACCGCCCGACACTTACGAGCCCGGCAATCCCAACCGCCAGCGCGACTGGACCGTTCTGCACAGGGACCACCTCTGGCGCATCTACGACTACCCGCACATCATCAACATGTATCACCGGCTTTATCAGATTGGGAAGTATTACCCCGAGATGCTCCACTGGAAGACTTCCGCGCAATATCTGGAGCTGGCGTATCGCACTGCGGTCGCCTACTGGACGGCGCCGTTCGCCACGCGCAACTGGTCGGCCAATTCGGTCGGCACGATGAACGAGGCTTGTATCGAGGACCTCATCTACTCGCTGGAGGAAGAGGGCAAGCAGGAATGGGCGAATGAGCTACGCGCCTTATGGGAAACCAAGGTCGCGCATTTCGTGCTCAATACCCCCAATCTCTATGGCTCGGAGTTCGCCTTCGATTCCACCGGTTTCGAATCTACAGAGGCATTCGCCCGCTATGCCGTTCGTAATGCCGGCAAGCGCCATGTCGATCCGCCAACGTTCGCAGTCGGTCCCGGTCGCGGTGAAATCCCGAAGTTCAGCGACATCACGCCGGAAGCGGCCAGGAAGTTTCAGGATTTCCAGATGCGACTCAACGTCAATGACCGAGGTTGGATCGAGACCGCCTACTACCTGCTGGGCACTGACTATCGCGGATCGACATCTTATCTGCAAAGCTACATGTCGCACTTGGGCGGCTGGAGTGTGCTCGATTACGGGCTGAACTTTACCGAGAACCCGACCGACTATCTTCGCCTCGGCTATGCTTCGGCTCTGAGCGCGTGGTGCCTGGTCAATTCCGGCACGGCCGAAAGCGGGTACGGCTACTGGTACCCGGCCAAGGCGAATGATGGGGCGACAGCCGGCGGATTTGTCCCCGAGGTCTGGGGACGAGGTTGGATCGGCAAGACGATGCCGCGCGGCGCATGGCACTATAGCGCCGAGGAAGACGTGGGTTACGTGGGCGCGCTCCGCACGCACGCCACTGTGGTCGTCAACGATCCCGTGTTCGGTGATTACGCCTACGGCGGCATTCTCACCCGCGCAGGGGATGGTGTGCGGGTCATCGCGCGCGACGGACTGCGCATGCGCTTGCACGTCATCCGGAACCAGCAGCGCTTGCATCTGCTGTTCGATAACGATGGCTTCGCCGCGGAGCAACCGATCACGATCAGTGATGACCTGAGGACCATCGCGTTCAGGGTGGAGAACCGCGCCAAACGGCCTCATGACACGCACATGCGCATCAGCGGAATGCCTTCCGGGAACTATGCCATCTCCGTCAACGGAAGCCCGGTCTCTACGTTCTCCGGTTCGGACCAGGAGCAGATTGTCCGCGTTCCGCTGCCCTCCGGC
>DASTMP010000409.1:0-3307 GCA_035714085.1 Blastocatellia bacterium | reverse complement strand
GACCTCCGCCTGCGTCAATGTGACGCGCTGTGACCGCATCGCGTGGACCAGGTCGAAGAAGACGTCCTCCAATTTGAGGCGACCGAAGGCCAGTGTTCCGGCCCCAATCGCCGCGCCAAACTTTCCGCAGCGACCACGCCGGCAAAGCCGCCGCCCAACACGAGAATATTTGCCATACTCGACTCCTTAAAACTTCGGTCATCAGAAAATCAGACGATTTCGACCGAGCAATGGGCGCGCGCCGCGACTCCCAATGACACGCTGCCGATCAGGAATCTGTCGAGCCGTCCCATCCCTACCGTCGTAAGCGATCAGAATCTTCATTCGATTTCTTTCTTCCGTCATCTTTTCTTCCATTTTGATGAACATCCTGCGCCGCGATCGAGCAACCTCCGTGCCGCCGGTTCTCACTGTCATTTGCCGAGAAAAGCTGAACAAAACCGCCTCCGGTGGGTATTTTCACGCAATCTCGCGCCGCGAATAGGGGAATATTGCGCTGAATTGAACTGATTGATGGCGAAAGTCAAAACTTTGGGAGCGCAGTCTCGTTGGCACATGGGTTGCCCTTTATCATTGCCGGCGACTGTTCGTCTGTTATTCATCACGAGCCGAGGCTAGCCGCCGAAGTCGAGCCGGAGAAACCGGCGACGGTCTTTAAGGAAGGCGTCCTCGAACTCGCATTCGCAAAAGCCGCCGTCAGTAAAGCCCTCGACGTCGAAGTCTATATCGAATTGTTCGGCAAAGGTCGAATCACAGAACGAGAGTGACGTTATGGCAAAAGAAAAGATTTTGATCGTTGATGATGAGCCTATGATCCGGTGGACGCTCAACGAAGCGCTGCGCGGATGGGAATACGACTCCGTCGAGGCGGGCACTGTCGCGACCGCGCTCGTCTCCTTTGAGGCGGAGCGCCCGGCGGCCGTGCTGCTCGACATCAACCTGCCCGACGGGTCGGGACTCGACGCTCTGCGCGAGATCAAGAAACGCCAGCCGCAAGCCGTCGTGATCATGATCACGGCTAATGTGCTGCTCGAAGACACGATCGCGGCGCTGCGCGGCGGCGCTTACGACTTCATCGGCAAGCCGGTCAACCTGAACGAGCTTCAAGTGACGATCCGCAACGGCATCGAGGCCGGCAGGCTGCGCAGGGAAGTTAATTCGATGCGCCGCGATCTGGCGCGCGAATTCAACTTTGATCAGATCATCGGCGAATCCCTGGCCATGAAGAAGATGATTCAGCTTGCCCACAAGGTTGCCGAGAGCGAAGCCTCATCGGTGCTGTTGCAGGGCGAGAGCGGCACGGGCAAGGACCTCGTCGCCAAGGCGATCCATTACGGCTCGCGCCGCGCCGACAAGCCCTTCATCGCGATCAACTGCGCGGCCATTCCCTCGACGCTGATCGAGAGCGAACTCTTCGGCTATGAGAAAGGCGCGTTTACCGACGCGAAGGGGCGCAAGGAAGGATTGTTCGAGCAGGCCGAGGGCGGAACGATATTTCTGGATGAGATCGGCGAACTAGAGATCGGCTTGCAGGCGAAGCTGCTGCGAGTGCTCGAAGAAGGCGCGTTCAGGCGCGTCGGCGGGTTGAAGGATTTACCGCTGGACGTGCGCGTAATCGCCGCTTCCAATCGCGACCTGAAGAACGAAAGCGAAGCAGGGAAATTCAGGCTCGACCTTTATTATCGCCTCTCCGTCATACAGATCGATCTGCCGCCGTTGCGCGACCGTAGCGACGACGCGCTGCTGCTCACCGACCATTACGTCAAAAACTTCAACGAAAAGCTCAGGAAGCGCGTCCGCGGGGTTACGCCGGAAGTAGAGGATATTTTTCGCCGCTACGGGTGGCCTGGTAATGTTCGTGAACTGCGCAACGTGATCGAGAGGGCGATGATCCTCGAAGACGAGGATCTGATTACCACAAGCTGGCTGCCGCGCGGTGTCATGCCCGAAGCGCAGTTAGCCGCGCAGCCGCAAGAAGCCTCAGCGACGCGAGCCAAAACTGTCACTCAAAAAGACACTCGCACGAGCCTCGACGATCTGTTCCATCTGCCGCCCGAAGGAGTTCAACTCGAATCGGTGGAGATGAGTCTAGTCGAACAGGCGATGAAGCGCAGCGGCGGCAATCAAACGCGGGCTGCGGAGTTGCTGGGCATTTCGCGCGATCAGTTGCGTTATCGCTTGAAGAAACTTGAAGAAGCAGCCCCTGCTAGCCTGCTTAATTGAAACCTGCTTTGATCGAAAGAGACTCGTTTATGAATCCTGGAAAATCGCCTGCAATCGAATTTCGCAACGTCTCGATCAGCTTTGATGATGTGCAGGCGTTGAAAGACATCAGTTTCACGCTGCCATGCGGCGAGATGATCTGCGTCACCGGCGATTCGGGATCAGGCAAATCGGTTCTGCTGCGGCTCGCGCTCGGCTTCTTGCGGCCCGATGTAGGCCAGATTTGGATCAACGGACGGGAGACCACGGCGATGGAGGAGGACGACCTGCTCGCTTTGCGGCGCGAAGCGATGGGGATGGTGTTTCAGGAGAACTCGTTCTTCTCGGGTCAGACTGTATACGAGAACACCGCCTATCGTCTGGATGACCGCAACTGGCCAGAAGATGAGATCGAACGCGCCGTCGTCGAGGTCCTGACGTTCGTCGGATTGGAAAAAGACCAGGAGAAGCAGGCAGAGGATCTTTCAGGCGGAATGAAGCGCCGGCTGGAATTGGCGCGCGCATTGGTCGGCTGGCCTTCGATCATGCTACTCGATGAGCCGACCGCCGGTTTGGACCCCATCAATGCGCGGCAGGTGCTCGACCTGATCATCCGCGCGCGCGACCTGCATCACACCTCTTCCCTACTGGTCACCAAGGCGCTTCACGAAATCCCGTACCTCGCCAGACACCAGGCGAGTGAGGACGCGCAGGGGGGCTCCGTAGTTAAAGTCGCCGGTAATGTCGCAGGCGTTCAAGTCCTCCTCCTTGAAGAAGGCAGAATCGCTTTCTTCGGGAGTCCGCAGGAATTCGCGCAAAGCTCCCTGCCCGCGGTTCAACATATGCTTCACCCGATGACGGAAGCGACCCACGGCGAGCTTGATGTGGATGATCCGTGGCGGCAGAACCGCAAGACCAAACGCTCCGATGACTTAACAACCATCGCGACCTGAGCGATCAATTTGCAGTCAGCCGTGCTTCGACCCATTTCGTTTTAGATGAGCCAGGTTTGATAATGTTGTCGGCCGCAGTTCGATCTTCAGAGCGATTTCTCGAATGCGCCGCCTAACCAGGGAGCCATCTCTGGTCAAGACCTGGGCGTGCG
>DASTMP010000408.1:0-11489 GCA_035714085.1 Blastocatellia bacterium | reverse complement strand
CTCAAACTGATCGCCGAGATGTGCGGCCGCTTCACCCGCATCGCCATGAGCGTTCAGAAAAGCAGGGTCAACCACCCGCCGAGCGAGATCACTTCGATCACGATCGGCAATGACCTGGCTCATTTGCTGCCGGGCGAGGTGGCCCTCCTCGGCGACCCGGATCTTGAAGACCTGTTCTATCTCAGATTCGCAGAGCGGCGGCTACTGCAATATGAACTCGAAGGCAGAGAGTCCGAGGGACGCGGGCCGATCATCCTTGCGTTGGATGAATCCGGCTCGATGTCAGAACCCTTGGGCGGCGTCGTCAAAGAGGCATGGAGCAAATCGGTGATGCTCGGTCTGCTGGCCATCGCGCGCCGTCAGAAACGTGATCTAGCGGTCATTCATTTCTCAGGACCAAATCAATTGCGTACAAGTGTCTTTCCGAAGGGCGAGAGCGCGCCGCTCGGGTTGATCAACGCGGTCGAATTCTTCTTCGGCGGCGGGACGGTCTTTGAGCTGTGGATGGAAGAGGCAGTGCGGTTGGTCGATCAAGATCAATTTGATCGCGCCGATGTCATCGTCGTAAGTGACGGTCTAGCCTCCATTTCAGCGCGGACCGAGGCCGAGTGGTGGAAAAGAAAAGCGGAACGCAAGATGCGCTGTTACGCCGTTCTGATCGGCACGGATCACGGAGCTGATGCGCTCGGCCGTATCAGTGACGCCGTTATGACGCTCGATAATCTTAAGCAGGACATTGATGTTCTGGAAACCATCTTTGCTATCGGAGGTAACGATCATGCCGCAGACGAACGCAATCTATAATCTGGCCGCCGTTGAAGCCTCGACCGAACAGGTTCCGGTCGTCGGCTACACCGTGTTGTGGCGGCTGCACGGTTTGAGGGTGAAACATGATCAGCTCAAAGACGCTCTCGACCGGGCCGGTTTTCTGGAATTCCTTCCCGATCCACCGACGCCGCGTAAATCGCTCCGCCGCGCCCTTCAGGCCTGGGTCGTCGCGCGTGCCCGGGCCGCGCATGCCCAGCAAATCATTGCTCAACAAACAAACCCGGATGAAGCGAAGCGCACGCTGATCCGCGTCATCAATCGCGCAGGCAGCGATCACATCGTCTTTGCGCTCGTGATGGAGGACGTCGACTACAAGGCGCTCGGGTTGAATTACGCGACCGACCTGCGAATTCAATTGCATAAGAAGACGGGCCAGATGATCTGCACGACCCAGACGACCGGGCGAATTGAGTCTTACCACGAAAGCCAGCAGGTCGCGGCCGAGCTGCAGCCGTACTGGCGTGAGTTCAAAGAACTGCACGTCGCGTGCGACCTTTCGGAGATGACGCGCCGGATCATCGACTCGCTCCAGGCGACCGCGTTGCGGCGGGCCGGCGGCGTCTATTTCGTTCCGAAAGGAAAACGCGACGAGCTGGGACGCCTGCGTGAGATGGTCGCGGGCCTCCCTCACCTCGAAGACCAACCGTTCGTCTGCGCCTTCGGCGTGCCCGATCTTCATGAGGCGAAGGCTCAGATGACACAGGCGCTCCACGCCGGAATGCTCGATGAGGTCGCCGGCTTGCGCGCAGATCTGCGGCGCCTGATCGCGGAAGGGACAAACGTCCGCGAGGACACGGTCATTACACGTCTGGCCGCTTTTCAGGGCGTCAGGGCCAAAGCGCAAGTCTACGCGGACCTGCTCGGCCTGAGATTGGACAGGATGCGCGCTGAAATCGGCGAACTCGAAACGCAGGCACGCAGGTTGTTGTTGCACGACGCGAAACCGGCGGGAACAAATGGGAAGGGATCAGCCGGCCCTCAGATAATTCAGGAGGCGCCGGGTATCGTCGAGGCTGGGGATGAAATGATGGGGCCGCCTCTGCTGCACGCCGCCGACTGAGACTCACTTTGTTTTCCGCACGAGGGGAATGCGATCAACATTCAACAGGAGGAGAAGCCAACATGTCAGATTGTAGGACTGAGCTCGGTTTTGAGCGCACGGTATGCGATTGCGGAGCCTGTAAAATCAATTGCAAATTCATTCCTGGCTTTTTGCTCCCGTCGGACATCCCGCGGATCGCCGAACACCTTGGGTACAGCAATCCGGTCGAGTTTGCGCTTGATAACCTGCTGGCGAGCCCGGGAGCGATCGTGATGGACCACGGCCAAATTCGCCGGATTCGGACTCTGACGCCTGCCAGACGCCAGGATGGCGCCTGTCTCTTTTTAGATGAGGAAGACAGATGTCGGATCCACAGGGTGTCTCCCTACGGTTGCAGCCACTTCGACGCGCACCAAACCGACGAAGAAGCGAATCGCCGCAGCAGCGCGGGTCATTACCAGGTTGACCTGGCATGGAAAAATGATCACTTCTACGCGCGACTCTGGATGTTGCTAACAACGCTCGGTCGCGTCGCTCCGTCACCGGTCGAGTCGCGCGCCAGAATGCGAGCGGCGATTGAGGCTCGGGATTCTTAAGTCGAAAATGAAGCCACTACAACACGCTCGCATCACCGCTCACCGTTACGGCGGCAAATGGCAGGACTGGATCGCGATCCACGACTGGATCGATCGCAGCAAGGCTATCTTTCCAAGTATGCAGCACCGGATGCTCCTCCATTCGGACTTCGGAGAGTGGTTGGCGATCAGGATTCACAGCGAAGCGATCATGGCCGAAGACGGGACTGTTATTCCGACTCGCGATCTGTTCCGCGACCATCAGGTGGAAGACCTGGGGCGAGTCATCACTCTGGCGGAATGGCTGTGTGAGGTCGACGCCGATTACTGGACGCGCCGCAGGAAACCGCCGCGCCAACTCGAACGGGTCAGAGAAGAACCCGCCGAAGGACTGGTTGCGCGATGGGGCGGCGTTCCAGGTGATTACCTCGCTCTGATCGACTTCTTTGACAAGCCCTGTGAGTTTGCGCCTGACAACCCTGACGCCGCTGCGCTGATCACACACAACAGTTTCGGAATCTTCCTCGCTGAGGAACTGCTGGGAACGGTTATCACCCTCACCGAGGCGGATAATTCGAGCCAATTCCCGCAGATCATTTCCACGCGCGCTGCCGCCGAAGACCTCGTCTATGCGCGCATCGGCTCGATTCCGCCCGCCGGAAATCTCGCCGCCCACACCAGACTGAAGTTATGGATGTGCGGGACGGAAGTCAGATCGGCCTTGAAAGACCGCTTGAAAGACGAGCGGAAAGCAGCGAAGTGTGTCTGATTCGTCATACTTTTCACTCAACCCATCGAACCGCGAAACGAGGAAATCACCTTTATGATCAACACAATGTCGTGTACGCCTTCGGAGGCGATCTCGGCCATCAACGCGCTCTGGCCGCTCAAGCTTTCGGTGATGCTGTGGGGGAGCCCAGGCGTCGGAAAGTCGGGACTCGTCTCTCAGCTTGCCCGGCGGCGCGAAGCCAAGTTGCGCGACGTCAGGCTCTCGCAGAAGACCGCGTCGGATATCGGCGGGCTACCCGCCCTTGATCACCGAAATAGACAAACCACCTTTTATCTCCCCGACTTCCTGCCGCGCGAAGACGAAGACGGCATTCTCTTTCTCGACGAACTGCCCGGCGCCGACGAGCAGACCCGCATCGCCGCTTATGGCCTGATCCTGGAGCGGCGCGTCGCCGATTGGACGCTCGGCGACCGGTGGCGGATCATCGCCGCGGGCAATCGCCCGGAAGACGGCGCGATCTCCTGCGATCTCGGAGCGGCGATGAATGATCGACTTTTGCATATTGTGGTTGAGCCGACGGCGCAGGATTGGCTGGCGTGGGCGATGGGGAACGGCGTCGCGCCTGAGGTGATGGCTTTCATCCAGGTTCGCCCTGACCTGCTCGTCAGTACAGCGGAGATGCGGCGCGCCGATCACGCGATCACTCCCAGCCCGCGTTCGTGGGAGCGGGTCTCCGATGCCTGGAAGAACTGCGTCGGCAAACGCGAACGCGAGATCCTCATCTGCGGGCTGGTCGGCGATTCGACCGCGCACGAGTTTCTGACCGTCGCCGACGAACTCAAGCATCTCGCCTCGGTCGAGAAGATCGTCTCGACGCCGCGCCGCCAGTTGCACAAGGTCGTACCGGCGACGATCAACGGCTTATACGGGATGGCCTACGCGCTGGCCGCATCGGTGAACGCGGAGAACCTGAGCAAGATAATGAACGTCGTGGACGCGCTCGATGAGTTGAGCGGTACTGCGCATAACAAGCTCCCACTGGCCGACGTTCAGGCCCTCGCAGGCAGCCTGGTTCTCGAACGCGCGCTCAAGCTGGGGCTCGATTGCGGAGACGATCCGGCTTTTATTCGCTTCGATGAAAAACGGCGCGGCGATCATCTCGCACTTAAACAAGGAGCTTGAGGAGAGAAGGGGCGTTATGGACTTCACTAACCTTGAGGAAAACGCGCGCGAGGCGAAACTAGACTATGGCGAAGCGGAGTCGCTCGTGCGCTTTTTCAGCTTTCAACGCGAGCGGCAAGGCGAGCCGCCGATCTCCTCGGATTACAGCAGGCTCTGCGGACAGCTCTCCGAGATTTATCCTGACGTCGAGTTCAGGCTCGCCGATCATCGGGTCGTTGCCCGGGTCAAAAACGGCGCCGGCGGCTCACTAGTCGAGCGGGTCGGCTTCGTCAGTAGCCAGATCCCTCATCTGGCTACGCCCATCTATGTCGGTTCCGATGACCTCCGCGCCCTCTTCCGCGCCGACGGGATCGGCGTCATCAAGGAGGATTCGTGGTACGAGTTCTTTGAGCACGACCTCGACCTGGAGGAGGTCAGGCGCGACTGCGAAGATGACGAAGACGCGATCGAGGAGTTCCTTCGAGAACATTTCGACGAACAGATCAGCCAGCAGATGGAGGACCCATTCTTCGATCCTTCTGGCGAGGGCTGCGAACTCTATTTTGAAACGGGATCGCGGGTCGAACTCGAACGGCTGATGAGGCTCTTCATCCTCACCGAACCGGACATCGAGGCGCACGAGGACGAAGAGGTTCGCCTGTACGCGGCGGCGGACGGGACTGATCCGTATCTGGAAAGTAATGACTGCTACCACTCGGAGCGGCTGGTGGGGCTGGCGGAGATCGCCCTTTCGGAGAACCGTCTCGTGGGCTGGAGCTTCGAGTACAACGACGGCGCGCACAATCGCCGAAGCGGCTACGACGAATTCCCTGAATCCCTGACCTGGAGCATCAACGAAGTTCTGGAAGAGTCTTCGGCCCGCGAGAAGATGACGGCGCGCCGCGAGCTTCGGAAATGGGTGGAAGCGCGTGGCCACGATATGGCGCGGTTCGACGCGCTGGCGAAGGATTAGCGAATCTGCGCCAGACCGGATCATCCGGGGGCCAATCGGCAAAGGAGATAGGCGATGACCGGACTGGAGCGATTGGAAAGCCTTCTTGACGAGAAAGACCGGCGGATCGAAGAGCTTGAAGAGCGCGTGCGGGCGTTGACGGACGAGAGTGAGCGTATTTGGGACTGGGCGCGCCACCAGTTGATGGAAGACGATTCCACTTTGCCTATGCCACGTTTGGAGATTCGATGCCGTAATCTGGGCGACTGGTACAACTGGGAGTGGCGGTACGGGATCGTATACCGGCATTTATCTGGAACTATCGTATTTGTTCCGCTCGGTCATACAAAGGTCGGGGGCGATGGGCGGCCGCCGATTCGCGGCGACGGTAGTATCAGGCTCCCGTTTCGGGATGGCGCGCACATCTATCACGACATGAAACAACTGGGGCTGCCCAGTTTCGCGATTCTCGAAGACAAGGTCGAGCCGCTGGCGCATGACAGCGGCGCCGAGGTTGAAAGGAAGGACGCTCTATGAACCGCCTGAACGCCGTCGCCACAAGAATGGGGCCGGATCTGAGAGACGCCATCGAAGCGATGCCCGGACTCGGCGGAGTCGCGCTCTGGGTGAAGTTTCTCGATTCGGACGCCCCGGGACTGATCGCGCGCACAGACGGCATTCACGTCGAGGCAGGGCCGCGTTACGAACAATACGGCGACGCGGAGCGGCGATTCATCGTCTTACACGAACTGCTGCACGTGGCGCTGGCGCATCCGGCGCGCGAGCGCGAGATGGAACGTCGGACAGAGGATTTCGACGCGCGGCTCTATAACATGGCCTGCGATGCGATCATCAACGCCGCTCTCGATGGAGTACGGGGCGTCTGCGCTCCTGACATTGCAGTCACGCTCAAGGATTTGCTCACCCCTCTCGGCCAGTGGGGAAAAGATGACCGCCCTGCTGAAGTCGTGAGGCACTACTCCTCCGAAGCGCTCTACCATCTGCTCGCGAAGAATCGCAGCCGGATCGATTTCCACGCTCTCAGTTCGGGCGCCGAATTTAGCGGCAAGGATTTGGCGCAGTCGCTCAAGGCGCCGGCGATGGGAAGCTCAAAATCGGACGTCGACAACTCGACCGAAGAGACGATTCGCGCCTGGGGGTCGCGTCTGAAGATGGCTCGCGGCTCGCTCGCCGGAATATTCAATCGACTCGTGCGCGAATTGCCGAGAGTGAAGACGTCATGGGAGCGCATCCTGAGAGATTTTCTTTTTCGCCACGCGCGGCGCAAGCGCAGGCCCAATCCGTCGCGTCCTACACGTCGATGGCTTGCGCTGGAGGGTGACCTCAGACAACGCGAGGGCGTCGATCTACCCTTCGAGCGCTCCACGAGCGCCGCCCGCACGGGTCGCATCGCGCTCGCCGTGGACACTTCCGGCTCGATCGGCGAATCGGTTCTCAAACGTTTCGCGGCCGAGGTCGCAGCCATCCTTGAGCGGACCGAGCCGCTGCTTCGCCTGATCGTCTGCGACGCTGATGTTCATCAGGTCTATGATTTTTCCGGTCGTGAAGGCGCGAAGCTTCTGCAAGGATTTAAGTTCAGGGGCGGTGGAGGAACGGATTTCAGGCCGGCCATTGCTGAAGCGGCGAAGTGGAAGCCAGATTTGCTCATCTACCTGACCGATCTGGAAGGCGACGCCGGCGATGAACCGGCATTTCCGGTCTTATGGGCCGTGCCCGAAGGCAAAGCGGAAGCGCCGTGGGGCAAAATCGTCGAGTTGAGTTGATTCAAATAAAGACTTCCGGCGAGACGTGGAATTTCTCGCCGAGGGCTTTGGCGTGCGTCTTGCTGATCGCGCGCTTGCCATTCACCACGTCGGAGACGTAACCGCGGGAGCCGAAAATTGGCAGCAGATCGCTCTGCCGCAGGTCGTTCTGCTCCATCAGGAACCGCAAAACGCGATGCGGCGGCGCGTCCGGGATCGAGTAGTGTTCTTCCTCGAAGTCCTCGATCAGCTTGGTGACCAACTCAAACAGTTGGTCCTCTTCTGGTGTGCGGCGCTCGCCTTTGTCGATCAACTGCTCGGCCAGTGCGAGCATGCGCTCGTTCTCCTCTTCGGTTTTGATAACCGCCGGCAGCGTGTCCGCGAGCAGCGCGCCATACTTCTTTTTGTTGATCCGTTTAGCCGCCACAGACGTCTTTCCACTTCTCTTTGTCGTACTCCGCGTGCGTAAGGACGTATTTGATAAAGACTTTCTGGTATGCATAGTCGATTTTCGTGATCAAGCGATAGTCATTGCCTTTTATATTGAAGATCGTGCAAGTCCCGACGGAATCGGCGTGCCGAAAAGTGGCGCGCGTTTCCGCGAGGTTGCGCCATTCGGCTTTCCGCGTCAGTTTGTGCCACTCTTCCAGAGACGACTTGGAATCGGGATGTTTTTCCCAGAACTCGCGCAATCTCCTTTTGCTGATGACTCTCACTCAGCCATTCCTTTCAAGGGCCATGCTCGCATTTTGCGAGTGCTGAGTCAACCCTGATCCTTTGACAGACCAGGCGTCATACCGTCCGCGATCGAAATCTCCTTACCGCCTTCTTCATCGCCGGAGGCCGGCGCAAGGGCGCAGGCCGCGCTCATCGGCGCCCCATAAAAATCAGGCGGGCGGCGTCGGCGCGAACAATCCGATCGCTCGCCGGTTGCGATGACTGCCAGGCGTGGCGTCGGCCTTACACGCGGCTTTCTTCAACCGGTGACGGGGAGGTAACGATGTCGGATATAGACGAAAAACTGATCGTCAAGCTCGGTCAACGAATGAGCGAGCAGAACGAAATACTCAGGGTGATTGCGGCGAGCCTCCAGGGCGTCGAATCACACCTGCGCCATATGGCTGTCTCATCAAACCCTGCTCCCAATTACCAGCGACATTTGAGCGAATATCCTTCGTTTGACTGGTCATCGATCGGCGCAACAGTTCTCAATCGGGATGGCGACGGCGTGACGGCGGTCGAATGGAACGGCCAAGTCTTCACGCGCCGGTCGCCGAATAATAAATTCGCAGAGGCCGTCTGGTTTTCGCGCCATCTTGGTCAGGATTCTGATGGCAATAAACGGTACGCCCGGCTTATCACATTCAAGGCGTTGAGCGACGCGGAGCCGATCGCCGCCAAGGCAAAGAAGGCGATCCGCACATATTGATCGAACACCTGCCGGAGTTGCGCCCCTCTAATGCCTTAGGGGATTTTTCTCGTGGTATCATAGTATGTGAAAAGAGAGGTTAGCCGTGGAACCAGCTCCGGAGTTCGCAAAATTTGTCAAACAGCACCTCCGTCGCACTGAGTGGCGCGACTTTCCGGATGTGATTATTCATGCCGAGGAGTCTTTGGTGAAAAAACATCCTCTCTATATGCCGGCGAAGGGAGGAGACGTGAAAGCAGCTGAAGGTCTTGTGCTTGAGGCTTCAACGATTGGGGCGCTAGACAAGATTAGCGCTCTGGTTGGCGCTAAAAGACCACACCTGCTCGCTGTTCACGCGCTGGAAACTGAAGGGGCGAATGCGATTCCGAGAACTTTCGCTCGGATTCTTTCTAAAATGCTCGATCTGCCTATGGCGAAAGGAATCATACAGATTAACCGGGTGGTTCACACAGGCGCAGATGGGTATCGTCGCCTTGCGCTCCCGGCACTGTTCGGCGGCGATGTGAAAGAGTCGGAGTATTTCCTGGTCGATGATTTTGTCGGCCAGGGGGGAACGCTCGCGAACCTCAGAGGTTTTGTTGAGAGCCGGGGAGCGAAAGTACTCGGCGCAACCTCTTTGACCGGGAAAGGATATTCGGCGAAACTGAGCTTGAGCGAAGAGACCTTACGAGGTCTGAAAGGAAAACATGGAACCGAACTTGAACAATGGTGGGTTGCTGCCTTCGGCTATGGCTTTGAAAGACTCACTGAGTCAGAAGCCCGATACCTCACCAGAGCCGATGATGCTCACAGCATATCAGCAAGAATTGTTGCGGCAGCTCGAAAATGAGATTGACGAGTATCTTGCTCAATCGTCACATCTGGACGCGTTTCTTTCGCGTCTAAGAGGCATGATTTTGTCCGAGGTTGGGTAACACGGATAATCTCCATGAAAGACGTCGCAACCGAAGCCGAATACGATCAGACGATCGCTGAAATCAATCGTCTTCTGCGCAAAGGCGAAGCAAAACTCTCGCCTGAAGAGGATCGTCTTCTCGACCTGCTTTCGACGCTGGCAGAGAATTGGGAAGAAGTTCAACATCCGATCCCCGAAGCGCCGGGGTATCGAATCCTGAGACATTACATGCAAGTTCGGGGGCTCAGACAAATAGACTTGCAGCCGATCCTCGGCTCGCGAGGAGTCACATCGGAGATAGTCAACGGCAAGCGCTCGATCACGAAGGAGCAGGCCAAACGGCTCGGCGCGTTTTTCGGCGTCTCTCCCGCGGTTTTTATTTGACCTCGTGGAATGATCGAAACAACGGCATGGCAGGCTTCTTTGGGAGCGTACCGCTATCTCTGATAATGCGCGTCCGGAAGGGAGGCCAACCAAATCATGTCTGACTACGATCACGATCAAGAGCCCTACGATTACGATGATGACGAGAAGTTCTATGAAGAGACCGTCTACAACGAAAAGTACTACATAGAGCGGGAACGGGAGTTGATCAGACAGTCGAACCTCGATCTTGAGCTTGAGGAGCTTGAGGAAGGACAAATCCGGGAATTACGTGAGGAAGGCCTGCCACGGCCCGTCCTCATCAAGCCTGGAGAGAGCGAGTCTGAGCTCGAAAAGGAATCGCCGCTCGATCAGCCAGCGGGTGAAATTCCTTTCTGACCATAACCTGAAATCTTCGAGTGTGTGTAGGTCTTACGCCAGCGCGTGAGACGCTAGCCTTATTCCGTCATAACCGGCCACCCTCATATTTTTCCGCCCTCTTGGCGCAAACGCCGCAGCCCGCGCCGAATCCTCATCGGATGTGAATATGGCAGTCCTTCGTGAGCTTTCGGCGCGTCGCGTCGGCGCTTATGGTCCTGCCAGCGCGCCAAAGGTTCACATTTGATTTGAAAAACTACATTAGTGATTGCGCGAAATCACCAGAGCAGATTGAAACGTACACTTCCGCGAGAAGAGCGACGCGTGCCAATCGCTCGTTACGTGTTCTTGGTCCGATTTATTCGTGTCTGAGCGCAATCATTGGATCCACACTCGCGGCGCGGCGCGCTGGCAGGAAGCTCGCGGCGGCGGCAATTCCCGCCAGCAGGACTGTCGCGGCCGCTAGTGTCGTTAGGTCGTACGGTTTGATTCCAAACAACAGAGTGCTCGCGGCCCGCGCCGCGGCCAGGTAGAGGGCAACTCCGATAGACAAACCAGGGAGGAGCATATGCGCTGATTGGCGCATTACCATACGGACCAACTGCCCCTTTCGAGCGCCAAGCGCTGCGCGAATGCCGATTTCGTTCCTCCTCCGCGCAACGAGATACGACACCATGCCGTAGAGACCGACGGCTGCAAGTATCACGGCAACCACGCCGAAGAGACCCGAAAGAACGGCCATCAGTCGCTCTCGCGCCAAACCGTCTTGAATCCGGACTCGGAAGTCCTCGAACTCCATGACCATCTCCGGAAACTTTTGCGAAAGCCGAGCGTTGACAGCCTGCGCTGTAGCCGCGTGCGGGGTGTCGGCGTGGATCATCACCGCCGCCCACGGTCCCAACTGAGGAAACTGGAGGCCCGGCGCAAACACCGACGGAGGCATGTTGTCACGCAATCCGCTGTATCGGGTATCAGGAATCACTCCGACAATCTCGTAAAGCGTGGAAGGGTAACCTGGCTCGGCGCCGGTGCGAAGCGTCTGTCCGAGTGGATTTGCCTGGCCGCAAAATCGCCGCACAAAAGCCTCGTTGACGACCGCGACGCGTCTCGATGAGGCCGTGTCGCGCTGATCGAAGCCCCTTCCGGAAATCAACGGAATGCCCATTGTCTCGAAATATCCGGGGCTGACCCATGTGAACATCGCGCCGCCGCGCGCGCCATTGATATCAACGCCATGCCCCCAGGACGACCCCAACAGCGGCACGTTGGTGGTCGAGCCTACGCTTCGAACGCCGGGAACAGCCGCCACTTCCTCGAGCAACTCGCGATGAAAGCCTTCCAGACGTTCCTTGGGCATGCTCCCCGGCATTCCA
>DASTMP010000407.1:0-14464 GCA_035714085.1 Blastocatellia bacterium | reverse complement strand
GCCCAAACCAAGCACCGCCGTTCCGTCGGTGACGACCGCGACGGTGTTCTTCTTGACCGTCAGCGTATAAGCCTTTTCGGGATCGTCGTGGATCGCCATACAGACGCGCGCCACGCCCGGCGTGTAGGCCATCGATAGATCCGCGCGCGTCTTCAATGGCGCCTTATTTTCGGTTTGGATCTTGCCGCCGAGGTGCAACAGAAACGTGCGGTCCGAGACGTTGATGACCTCTACCCCAGGCAATTCCCCGACATGGTCAACGATTTCCTGGCTGTGCTCGACCGAAGCGGCGTCGACCGTAATGTCGCGGATGACGTGAGCGCCGGTGGCCTGGACGATATCAATCGCGCCGACATCGCCGCCGGAGCGACCAATTGCCGAGATGACTTCGCCGATCATCCCCACTTTGTTGTCGATCCGCACGCGCATCGTGATACTGTACGACGCGCTTGGCGCCCTCCTAACTTCTTTGCGAACCTCCGTCCGGCCCGGGCCATTTTCATTTTGCATATGGACAGACTTCTCCTAAGGAAACCCCTGGGAGCGTCATGTAAGACTTGTTAAGACCTATAAGACCTATAAGCCCAGTTCATTCATTCCCACTGGCGTTCTTATTCCGCGGCGACAATGTAAAGGAAGCGGGCGCAATTGGCGCAGGTGATAAACGTTCCCATCTGCGCGCGTTGGAGCCGCGCCCATGCAATGGTCACCTTGCATGCTCCGCAACTCCTGTTCTTGATCGGCGCAAACGCCCCGAAGGAGCTCTTACCTTCGAACCGCATGCGCAATCGCTCCAGCGTCGCCTCCGCGGCTGGTTGCTGCGCCAGTAATCGCTTGATCAATTCTTCCTCTCGAATCACAATTGAACCAACAATCATATAATTTTATGCAAATGCGCATCTGCGAATGTTTGCAGGTACGTTCTAAAAAAAACGAGCCTGGCGAGCAGGCCCGAAGCGGCGCTAGCCGCGCGCCGCTCTCTTCGGTTGATCGAGCCGGATTTCATTCAAGATGTTCTGAACTCCGGCGAGATGGTTGTTGAAAATATCGCGCGCCACGTCGAGGAGGTTGAAGATAGCCTGGTCGGTCACCGAATAATAGACGCTCGACCCCTTCTTACGCGCGACGACGATGCTCTTATTGCGCAAAACCGCGAGTTGTTGTGAGGCGTTCGCTGGCTCGACGGAGAATTTCTGACTGATCTCATTGACAGTCAATTCCCCTTCGCGCAAGGCGTCGAGGATCGAAACCCGCAACGGATGCGCCAGCGCCTTGAAGAATTCAGCTTTGAAGTTGCTCAACTTTTGCCTCATCGAACTCTCCATTCAGATGATCGCAGTCAGGTGACCGCAAGATTTAGCATCTGCGAAGATTTGCAAATGCTATCTTTACCGCTAATCCGTGTCAAGACCATCTTTTATTTACGCCGCGCGAACCTCCTCGGCCAGATAAGCCTCGACGACGTCGCCGACCTTGTAGTCGCTGAATCGTTCGAGCTTGAGGCCGCACTCGAAGCCCTGATGGACCTCGCCCGCGTCGTCTTTGAATCGGCGCAGGCTGGCCACCCGGCTGTCGAAGACGACAACGCCGTCGCGGATCAGACGCGCGTTGGCCGCGCGCTTAATCGAGCCGCTCGTCACCATACAGCCGGCGACCGGACCGATCTTCGACACGCGAATCACGTCGCGGACTTCGGCCTTGCCGATAACTGATTCTCTGATCGTCGGGACGAGCAGGCCGAGCACGGCGCTGCGGACATCCTCTTCGACTTTGTAAATGATCGAATGCAAACGGATGGGCGTCTTCTCCAGTCTGGCCATCTCTTCGGCGCGTGGTTCGGGCCGCACGTTGAAGCCGATGATCATGGCGGCCTCTCCTTTCAACGCGCTAGCCAGTAGCGCGTCCGATTCGGTGATCGCGCCGACGCCGGCGCGAATCACGCGGACTTTGACCTTGTCCGTCGAGAGCCTCGTCAAAACCTCTTTGAGGGCTTCGACCGAACCTTGCGCGTCCGCTTTGAGGATGACCAGAAGTTCCTTGACCTCGCCGGCTCCCATCCGCTCGCGCAATTGATCCAGACCACGAGCCGCCGTGAGCTGCAGGCTCGCGGCCCGCGCATTGGCCAGACGGAGTCCGGAAATCTGATGGGCCTTCGCCACATCGGCGACTACCTGGAAAGGGTCGCCAGCGGCTGGCGCGCCTTCCAGACCGATCACTTCGACCGGCGTCGCGGGCGAAGCTTCCTCCACGCGCTGGCCGCGGTCGTCGAAGATCGCGCGAACCTTTCCGAAGTAATCGCCGGCGATGAATGGATCGCCGACGCGCAGCGTTCCGTTCTGGATCAGCGCCGTCGCCACCGGGCCGCGACCGCGGTCGAGTTTCGCCTCGAGCACCGTGCCCGTCGCTTTGCGCTTCGGGTTGGCTTTGAGATCGAGGATATCAGCCGTCAGCAGAATCATCTCCAGCAATCCTTCGATGTTCTGTCTCTTCTTGGCCGAGACCTCGACCATGGTCGTGTCTCCGCCCCAACCGTCCCAGAGCAGTCCACGATCGGCCAACTCCTTCTTCACTCGCTCGGGATTGGCGTCGTGTTTATCGATCTTGTTGATCGCGACGACTATCGGGACTTTCGCGGCCTTCGCGTGGTCAATCGCCTCGACCGTCTGCGGCATCACGCCGTCATCGGCGGCGACCACCAACACGACGACGTCAGTGACACTAGCGCCACGCGCGCGCATCATCGTGAAGGCTTCGTGGCCGGGCGTGTCCAGAAACACCACGCGCCGCGTCTCTGACGGATTGTCCGGGTTCGACGCTTCAACCGAATAGGCGCCGATGCGCTGCGTGATCCCGCCGGCTTCGCCTTCGGCCACGCGCGATTCTCGGATGGCGTCGAGCAGACTGGTCTTGCCGTGATCGACGTGCCCCATGACGGTCACTACAGGCGCCCGGCGCTCGGTGTCCTCCATCATTGCGGGCGCGACCTCGAACTCGGATTCGATGGTCAAATCTTCGAAGCTGCCGAAAGAGACCTCGTAGCCGAAACGCCGTCCGACGTCGTGCGCGACGCGGGCGTCGAGCGGCTGATTGATCGTCGCCATCACACCGTGCTGGAACAGCGACGCCACGAGGTCTTTTGGTTTGATGTCGAGCCTCTCGGCGAATTCGCGCACCGTCGCGCCCTCCATCAGCCGCACGGGCCGCAACTCGGTGGGAATAGCGCGGGCCGGCGCCGGAGTCAGAGGCGCAGATCGTTCCGCCGCGAAACGCCGCGCCTGCGGTTCGTTACTTAATCTTCCGGCCTTCTTATGCGGGCCTTTGCCGTGGCGGCCAACAGGGCGCGTCGCGCGAGGCGGAATATAAGTCGTTCGCCGCGGACGCGCTGGCGTTTCGGTCGTAGCCGTGGATGTCTCGGCCGGCGGCGCGATGCGACCTGTCGAGCGTCGCGCTGGACGCGGCGCCTCTGTCGCGCCTGTCGCGCTTGTCAGAGGCTGCGCGGGTTGTCGCGAAGCCGGCGAGCCCCCCAACCGCGCCGGTTTCGGCGTGAGTTTGATGATCCGTGTTCCGCCCGTTGCCCGGGGCGGCGGCTGCGGCTTTGCCGCGGCTTCAGGCGCGCCAGGCGACGGTTTCTGAACAGCCAGGTCTTCCGTCTGTCCTTGAGCAGTGGCAGCAGTGGCGGCAGTGGCGGTTTCAGGCGCCTCGACCGTTGTCGGGGCCGTCTTATGGGCCTTCACCAATCGCGGCTCATTTGCGGCGGACTTCTTCGGGTAATAAAGCTCACGTATCCGATTCGCGATCTTCTCGTCCACCGAGCTCGAAGGCGAGCTGGCCATCGCGCCGAAACGACGCGCGTCCGCGACGACCTGGCGGGTCTCCAGTCTCAGTTCTTTCGCCAATTCATAGAGTCTCACTCTTTTCATATTTACCACCTCCTTTGCGAATCAAACACGAAGAAACGAATATTTTTCTGTTCTTGTTCTACCTTCGTTTCCTCCGTTTCTTCGTGTTTGATTTTTATACTTTTGTTGACAGGCGGCTTCATGCCGCCTTAGGGAACCTTTTGGCTGACACTCTCGATTTCGCTTCCACCGGCGATTCGCCGGAATCAGGAATATTCATCGAGTCGAGGAACTCGGCGTTGTTCCTGGTCTTAGCCATGCGCTCGATAATCATTTCCATCTGTTCGACGCCCGTCAGCGCGCTGAGCGCGCGGCGCAGCAGCCAGACGCGGCTCAAATCGTTCTTCGAAACGAGCAACTCTTCCTTGCGCGTGCCGCTCTTTTGCAGATCGATGGCCGGGAAGACGCGCTTGTCCGAGAGGCGCCGGTCGAGATGGATTTCCAGGTTGCCAGTGCCTTTGAACTCCTCGAAGATCACCTCATCCATGCGGCTGCCGGTATCGACCAGGGCCGTGGCTATGATCGTCAGGCTCCCGCCCTCTTCGAGGTTGCGAGCCGCGCCGAAGAAGCGCTTCGGCCGCTGCAGCGCGTTCGCGTCCACCCCGCCCGACAGCGTCTTGCCCGAATGTGGCGCGACCGCGTTGTGGGCGCGCGCCAGTCGCGTGACCGAGTCGAGCAGGATCACCACGTCGCGCTTCTGTTCGACGAGGCGCTTCGCCTTCTCCATCGCCATCTCCGCCACCTGAACGTGACGCGAAGCTGGCTCGTCGAAGGTCGAGAAGATCACTTCGCCCTCGACGCTGCGCTGCATATCAGTGACCTCTTCGGGCCGCTCATCTATGAGCAGCACGATCAGCGCGACCTCCGGGTGATTCTCCTTGATCGAATGGGCGATCGACTGCATGAGCATCGTCTTGCCGGTGCGCGGCGACGCCACGATCAACGCGCGCTGCCCCTTGCCGATCGGCGTGAAGAGGTCGACCACGCGTCCCGACAGGTTGTCGGAGGCTGTCTCCATCAGCAATCGCTCTGTCGGATAGAGCGGCGTCAGGTTATCGAAAATGATCCGCTCGCGCGCGGCTTCGGGCGCGTCGAAGTTGATGGCTTCGACCTTGACCAGCGAGAAATATTTCTCGCCGGCCCCGGGCAGCCGAACCTGACCCGAAACCGTGTCGCCGGTGCGCAAATCGAACCTTCGTATCTGCGTCTGGCCGACATAGACGTCGTCCGGGCTTGCCAGATAATTGTGCTCAGGCGCGCGTAGGAAGCCGTAGCCTTCCGGCAGCGATTCGAACACGCCCTCGGAGAAGATCAATCCCGCTTTCTCAGTCTGCGCTTGTAAAATACTGAAGATCAGTTCCTGTTTGCGCATTCCGGTCGCGCTAGAAACATCCATTTCGCGGGCGATCTGCGCCAGGTTTGCGGCGTTCATCTCTTTGAGCTCCGCAAAATCGAAGGCGCGGGAGGCCCTCGATTCTTGCAGGTTCAGTGATTCTTGCGCTGAGTTTTGCGTCTTTCGCATGTAAATTCTTCATCCTCCATTACACCCTCTCGGCCACCCTCTCGGTATGCCACGCGCACAACAGGCCTTTGTAGAGACCAAAACGGATCACGGACTTTTGTGGGTACTAATGGCTCGGCCCGCAAGGCGTCGCGGCGGTGGATGATCGGGCGATAAATCTAGCCAATGTTTCTCGCTGTCAGTGGTAATTAATTGTACGCGAGAGGCGAATGGCTGTTTGCTCGAATGCTTAGATGTTCGTATTCGCCATAAGTTGCTCAATCCGGCGCCGTGATGAAATCCGCGCCGGCGCCGTTTCTCTATTAACTTTCAGGGCCAATATTGGATATACTTCAGCTGAAATTCTTCCAAGTAATTACAGTAACCGAACAAGCTGCGATCGCGTCTGCGTTGATGAGGCGTAATCCTTCTCTTCTGTGCAATCACTTGTGAATTACTGAAGTCTCATAACCAACCCAACGGAGGTAAGCTGATGAGCAGTTCAGATGAACGGAGCGACAAACCCGATCAGGGCGGGGTGTCGCGTCGAAACTTCCTCAAAGGCACAAGTCTGGCTCTCACCATTCCGCTCGTCACGGGCGGCGAAAATGAAGTGAAAGCCGCCGTCGCCGAAGTCCCCATTCTCGGCCCGGACAAAATCAATATCACACTCAACATCAACGGCGCTCCGAAGCAAGTGAGCGTCGAACCGCGCGTCACGTTGCTCGACGCGCTGCGCAACGATCTGGACATCACCGGCGCCAAACGCGTCTGCGACCGCGCCACTTGCGGCGCCTGCACGATGATCGTGGGCGGCAAGCCTGTCTATTCCTGCACGACGCTGGCCATCGAAGCGCAAGGCAAGAAGATTCGGACCGTCGAAGGACTCGAACAGAACGGCAAGCTCCACCCGGTCCAGCAGGCGTTCTGGGACAACGACGCTCAGCAGTGCGGCTTTTGCACTCCCGGCTTCGTTATGGCCTGTACGGCGCTGCTCGAAAAACATCCCGCGCCGACCGCCGAGCAAATCGAGATGGGCGTTGGCGGCAATCTCTGCCGCTGCGGCACCTATCACGGCATCAAGGCCGCCATCGCGCAGGCCTCGGAGCGGATGCGCAAATCCGGGCCTGCAAAATTGACGAGAGGAGGCAAGAGCAATGGCTGAGTACAAATGGCCTGAAGAAGGCAAACGAACTCTCATCGGCAAGCGCATCTCGCGCATTGACGGCCCGGATAAGGTCTCGGGCCGGGCGAAATATACTTTTGACATGAACCGTCCGGGAATGCTCTTCGGAAAGGTTGTGCGCTCGCCTTACGCGCATGCCAAGATCGCCAGCATTGATCTGAGCGTCGCCGAAAAGATGCCGGGCGTGAAAGCCGTCAAAATCATTCAAGACGTCGGCGCGGAAATTCAGTGGGCGGGCGATGAAATAGTCGTCGTTGCCGCGGAAACCGAAGGCCAGGCCGAGGACGCGGCGCGCGCCGTCAAAGTGCAATACGAGAAGCTGCCTCATTTCGTCAACGAGCGGGATTTGGACAAGGTCCCCGCCGACCGCCGCCGACCGCCGACCGAACAAGCCAAAGGCGAACCCGACAAGGCGTTCAAAGAAGCCGAGGTCATCATCGAAGGGACATACGGCAATGACGTGATCACGCATTGCTGTCTGGAATCGCACGGCCTGGTGGCCGAGTGGGAAGACGACAAGAATTTACTCGTCCACCAATCCACTCAGGCGGTTTCAGGTAATGGCGCCGATTTCGGACGCGCGCTCGGCATTCCCGCGAGCAATGTCCGCATGAAGATGGACCACATTGGCGGCGGTTTCGGCAGCAAGTTCCAGGTCGACCGCTGGGGCATCGAAGCGGCGAAGGTTTCAAAACAGGCCGGCGGCAAACCCGTCAAGCTCATGCTCGAACGCGACGCCGAATTGATGGTCGCCGGTACACGCCCATCGGCATACGCTCGCGTCAAAGTCGGCGCGACAAAAGATGGCAGGATCATGGCCTGGGAATCGGAATCGTGGGGCAGCGGCGGCAATCGCGGTACGGGCTCGCCTCCGTACCCTTACGTCTTCAATGCCGGCATCCCTCACCAAAGAATGAAGCACCACAGCATTTCAACCCACGTTGGTGACGCGCGAGCATGGCGCGCGCCGAACCATCCGCAGGCCTGTCTGATCACGATGTCCGCATTGGAAGACCTGGCCGCCGAACTGAAGATGGATCCGCTCGAACTGTTCCTTAAGAACATCGAACTGACCGGCTCTCGCGCAAACGTCTACCGTGACGAACTGCTCAAGGCTGCGGAGTTGATCGAATGGAAGAAACTCTGGCGTCCGCGTGGCGAAGGCGCTCCGGGCAGTACGAAGACCGTCAAACGCGGCCTGGGACTTTCGATCCACACCTGGGGTGGCAATGGGCACGCCAGCGATTGCGACCTGACGATCCATCCCGACGGCGCGGTCGAGTTGAAGATGGGCACGCAGGACCTGGGCGTCGGCACGCGCACTGTGCTGGCCATCGTCGCCGGCGACACGCTGGGATTGCCGATTGACGCGATCAAAGTGCAGATCGGCGACAGCCGCCTGCCGCCCTCCGGTTCTTCAGGCGGCTCGACCACGGTCGGTGGCATCTCGTCATCCACGCGCCGCGCGGCGGTTGACGCGCTTGTCGCGCTGTTTGAAAAGGTCGCGCCGGCGATGAACACCACGCCCGACAAGCTCGAAGCTGTCGGAGGCAAGATTCAGGAGATCGACAAGCCGACGAACAGCATGACCTGGAAACAGGCGTGCGCGAAACTCGGCACACAACCGCTTACCACCCGCGGCAAGAATCCGGGCAAAGAGACGCTCACCACCGGCGGCGTGGGAGGAGCGCAGATGGCCGACGTTTCAGTGGACATCGAGACCGGCATTGTCAAAATGAACAACTTCGTCGCCGTGCAGGATTGCGGCCTGATCATTGATTTGAAGACCTGCGAGAGCCAGGTTTTCGGCGCGATGATCATGGGCGTCACCTACGCGCTCTACGAAGAAAAGATCATGGACGACCAAACGGGCCGGATGCTCAATCCGAACATGGAGTTCTACAAGCTCGCGGGACTCGCCGACATCGGCAATTTCAAAGTACACATGATGACCGGCAAAGGGTACGACGAACGCGGCGTGATCGGCGTGGGCGAACCGCCGACGGTTTCGCCCGGCGCAGCGATCTCGAACGCCGTGGCCAACGCCATCGGCGTGCGCGTGCCTTCGATCCCATTGACTCCCGACCGCGTGCTAGCGGCGCTCGAAAAGAAAGGAGGGGCCAGTGCAAAAGTTTGAATACGCCAGCCCAACCACCAAGGAGCAGGCCGTCGCCTTGCTCGGCAATTCCTGGGGCGAGACCGAAGTCCTCGCCGGAGGAACCGACCTGCTCTCGCTGATGAAAGATTTCATCGTCACGCCGAAGCGCGTGGTCAACATCAAGAACATCAAGGAACTTGACGTCATCAGAACGCCGCGCGACGGATCCGCCACGATCGGCGCTCTGGTGAGAATCGAGGAATTGATTGACACGCTGGGCCGTGGCTTTCCGGCGATCACCGGCGCCGCGAAAGGCGTCACCAGCCCGCAGATTCGGAACATGGGTACCGTCGGCGGCGACCTTCTTCAACGCCCGCGTTGCTGGTATTACCGCGCCGGTTTCGGGCTGTTCGCGAAAGGCGAAAACGGCGAGCCGCTCGTTCCGGGCGGCGATAACCGTTATCACGCGATCCTGGGCAATGACGGCGATGCGAAATTCGTCAACCCGTCGAGCCTCGCGCCAGCGCTGATCGCGCTCAACGCGAAGATCAAAATCTTCGGGCCTTCGGGCGAACGCGAGGCGCCCGCCGACAAGTTCTTCATCACGCCGAAATCGGACGCCGACCGCGAACACGACCTGAAACCGAACGAGATCGTGACGTGGATCAGCATCCCGCCGGCGCTCGGCGTTCGCAGCGCGACTTACGAAGTGCGACAGAAAGAGGCGCTCGATTGGCCGCTGGCCGCCGCGTCGGTCGCCTTGACGATGGACGCGGCCAAGAAGGTCAAAGCCGCGCGTATCGCGTTAGGCCATGTCGCGCCAGTTCCCTGGCTCGCAACGGAAGCGGCGGAATACCTGACCGGCAAGGCGATCAGCGAAGACGTGGCCGCCGAAGCGGGCAAAATCGCTGTGGCCAACGCGAAACCGCTGAGCCGCAACGCATATAAAGTTCAACTCGCCCGCGTCGCGGTCAAGCGCGCGATTCTGCAGGCGGCGGGATAAAGATGGTAGTTAGTGGTTAGTGGTGAGTGGTTGGCGCCTGGAAATGAAATCAGCTAACCAACCGCCAACCACGCCGGCCAACCGCCACGGAGGAAATATGACTGAAGCTGAACGTTACGATACAAAACGTCCGAACTTATGCGCGGCGCTGCGCTGGAAAGAGATGTTCATATGGGCCGAACACGACCCGACGGTGCAACCATCAAACACCGGCATCTTCTGGTGCCTGTACACTCAAACGTCTCTGGGGCCTGACGGCAAACTGGCCGAGCCGGGGGGATGCGCGTCATCCGAGCGCGGTTGCCATTGTCAGGAATTGACTGTAGCCTGAATACCGTTTGGAGTTCCGACCACAGGCGGAACTCCAAACTTAACTCTGATGGAGGGGAGTAATCATGCGTAAATTTACTTTGATCCTGTCAGTCTGTTTTGTCGCGATAATGATGGCGACATTCGCCAGCGCTCAGCAGATATCCGGTGAATACATCGAATCGCGCAACATGGATGTCTACACCGGCCACTGCTTCGCGATGTCCGAAGTCAATTTGGCTGGCGATCAAGCAATCCTCGCCTGGCGTGTCACCAAGGGCGAATGGAATGGCGTCAAGCTGGATGGCCTGAGCGTCGTCGGCGTCGCCAAAGCCTCAGGCACGCTCGGCCCGTCTTACACCGACCCGTACCCGGCGAAAGTCGTGCTAATTACTGACGAGAAGGCCACGCCTGAGCAACGCGAGGCGCTGAAGTCGTTCGCGCAGGAAATGGGCGGCGAGCTTTTCAAGAATATAGTCGAAGCCGAGGCCGCGCCGATCAACCTTGAAGTCGAATATCAAGGCGAGCATCCGATGGCCGGGCGTGTTGACGCCGGAAAGCTGGCCAGCGTCCATGCGCGCGCGTTGACAGACAAAGATCACATCTGCGGCAACGAGCAAACCTACTATAAGCCGCTCGCCCCTACGGCCCATTCGATGCCCGCCGTGGCGGCGCTCGATCAATTCAATGGCGACGGATTGGGCGTCACATGGACGTTGCATGAAAAACGAAGCGCGTTCGTAGGCCATTTCGCCCGCTGATCGCAAGATCGTTTCGTTTCTTTTGGGACGATTACAGAGAACGCGGAACACGCGGAAGAGTATTGAGGTTAGAAGATCGAGGATCGAAGATCGCGTCATCGCAAGTCGGGCGAGCTTCGATCCTCGATCCTCCTCCGTGTGTTCCGCGTTTTCCATAGGCTTTCTGAGTCTTCGTCCAGGGAAATATTTAAGAAGTATTGAGAGGTTAGCTTAATGAGGCGGTTATTCGTATTCATTCTTCTTTTCACATCACTGGCAATCGCCAACCGTAACCCCTGCAAAGCAGCCGCCAACGACGCGGACAACAATGGCTACAAAGTCGAATCCATCGCTGAATTGAAGGAGGCGACGGTGGCCGAAGCGGTTCGCGGCGCGCTCGAACCGAAGGGCGTTCGTGTAATCAACGACAGCGGCAAGGCGATTTGCGAGGTTTGGTTCAATAAAGAGATTCCCACAGCCAAGAACGAAATCCCCGGCGCCAGTTTCGGACAGATTCCCGAAGGCGCATTCATCGGCGTGATCAATTTTCCCTCTAATATTTCCGATTTTCGTGGCCAGGGCATCAAGGCCGGCTTCTACACTTTGCGCTTCGCGCTGATCCTGCAGGACGGCAATCATCTGGGCGTTTCGCCCGCGCGCGACTTCTTTCTCCTCTGCCCGGCAGGCGAAGACAAGGACCCGACAGCACAGTTGAAGATGGAAGACCTGTTGAAGATGAGCCGCAGCGCTTCGGGCACAGGCCATCCCACAGTCTGGTTTGTAGGACAGGCGACTTCCGACAAAGACCTGCCGAAGATCGTCAAGAACGAGCACGAACACGTGATTCTGGAGACCAAAATTTCGACGAAATCGGGCCCGCTGGCGATTGGAATGGTCGTCATCGGCCAGACCGAGGGATAAAAGTCGTTGTCTCATTGGAGGGGCGCTTCGTTTCATTGTTGACACGAGATTTGAAACAGTCCATATTGCGCCTGACCATGCCGCAATATTGGAGCTAGCTTTTTATAGCGGCTCAAGGATCAAAAGAGGAGGAGCCTTGAATCCCGTAGCCGAGACGAAATCCGCCACAAAGAGGCGCAGCGCGGCGCTAGTCTTCATTTTCATCACTGTTGTAGTAGACGTTCTGGCGCTGGGGATCATCATCCCGGTGCTGCCGAAACTGGTCGAGGGCTTTATGGGCGGCGACACTGCGCGGGCGGCTGAAATCTTCGGCCTGTTCGGCACGGTCTGGGCGCTGATGCAGTTTATCTTCTCGCCGGTGCTCGGCGCGCTTTCCGACCGTTTTGGGCGCAGGCCTGTGATCCTGATCTCGTGCTTCGGATTGGGGCTTGATTACATTCTGATGGCGATGGCGCCGACACTGCGGTGGTTGTTCGCGGGACGTGTGATTTCGGGGATCACCGCCGCGAGCTTCCCGACCGCCGGGGCATACATCGCCGACGTGACTCCGCCCGAGAAGCGCGCGGCGGGGTTTGGAATGATCGGGGCCGCGTGGGGAGTGGGCTTCGTGATGGGGCCGGCGCTCGGCGGGCTGCTGGGCCAGGTTAATCCGCGATTGCCGTTCTGGGTCGCAGCCGGCTTGACGCTCCTGAACGCTCTCTACGGCCTGTTCGTGTTGCCGGAATCGCTGGCGCCGGGGAGCCGTAAGGCTTTCGCATGGCGGCGGGCCAATCCGGTGGGCTCGCTCGTTCTGCTTCGCTCGCATCCCGAGCTGCTCGGTCTCTCATCGGTCAACTTCATCTATTTCCTCGCCCACCAGGTCCTGCCCAGCGTCTTCGTGCTCTACACCAGCTTTCGCTACGGTTGGAACGAGCGCGCAACGGGGCTGACGCTGGCGATCATCGGAGTATTCACCATCATTGTGCAAGCCGGGTTGGTCAAGCGGATAGTTGCAGGTTTCGGCGAACGGCGGGCGCTCTTCATGGGACTTCTCTGTGGGGGCGTGGGGTACGCGATATACGGCCTGGCTCCGGCGGGAATCGTCTTCCTGGGCGCGCTGCCGGTATTCTCGTTCATGGGGCTTTTCGGGCCTGCGGCGCAGGGGTTGATGACGCGACATGTCGGGCCTTCGGAACAAGGGCGACTCCAGGGCGCGAACAGCAGCATCATGGGAATCACAGGTCTGATCGGGCCGGGGCTGTTCACCCTGACATTCGCAAGCTTCATCGGGACGCATCGCGACTGGAGTTTGCCCGGCGCGCCGTTCCTGCTCGCGGCTCTGTTGATGGCTATGGCTCTGATTTTGGCCTGGCGAGTCACAAGCCGGCGATCGGAAACAAAACGACAACAGGCGGAAGTATATGAGCAATGATAAGGAATACATTCGTCACGGGTTCGGATCCGTAAGACCGTACCTTTATGGTCATCTCGACCTGCCTGAATTCGTAAAGCGCGCATTTGGAGCGGTGGAATTGGAGCGCGTGGGGGACGATAAAGGTTTCCACGTCGAGTCCAGGATCGGCGATTCTGTGGTGGTGATGGAAACAGGAGAATTTCCGCCTAACGCCACACCGACTCGCGCGTCTATCTACGTCTATGTCGAGGATGTGGAGGTGGCCTTCAAACGCGCCCTTGAATGCGGCGCGACATCCCTGGCCGAACCGGAAGACAAGCCTTACGATGAGCGTAGCGCCGGAGTGCGGGATACGTTCGGAAACACGTGGTGGATATCTACATTCAAAAAAAGCGATGATCACGGGTGAGGACGAGCGAAGTCAATTGCAGCGGGTAGCGACGGAATACTTTGAGATTATCGAGAAGAGCGCCTCGATGTCGCGTCGCCAGTTCCTGGAAAGCGTCCAGAGGCTTGTCGCCGATCTATATCGCCTCGCCTTGTCGCTACCCGATGTTAAGCCTGATACGGCTGATGAGCCGCAAGATCGAGTAAGCAACGAGCAATGGTGGGCGCTATACAATCAACTGGACCAGAGGCTGGGGGAAGCGAACTTATACTGGCTGGTCTTTGATCCCGCTGACTCAAAGGATCACGAGGCGATCGCTCAAACACTCTCGGATGATCTTGCCGACATTTACCGGGATCTCAAGAACTGCATTCCGGCTGATGGGTTTGAGGCGTTTGACAATGACGCCCTATGGTCTTTGCGCTTCAACTTCGAGACGCACTGGGGGCAGCACGCAGTGAGCGCTCTCGCTGCAATACACGCGTTGCTCCACGGTCCACATGGCATTATGGACTGACTTCTTCGTCGGCATATGCTGGTGGGTGGTCAAGATGGCCGGGCGCGTGTAGACAGGAAATTAAGCGAGGCCGCTAGCCCGACCGTGAGGCTTGTCATTATCCAAATTTTTGCTCGAAATGGATGTTCACGTTTTCAGCCTGCGGAGCAGGCGGCAGAATAGAGCCTGGGGTGGAGCGCAGCGGAACCCCAGGAATATGGCGCACATATCAAGCCCGCGAAGCGGGCGGCAGCTTTTTGTGATTCGCCATTTCAATGTCATCGAGATTCAAGCAGGTCGCTGTCGCCCGCTTCCGCGGGCTGGCGCGATAAATTCCTCGTCGTACCTGGGGTTCCGCGCTGCCGCGCTCCACCCCAGGCTTTACTCTGGCGCCCGCGTTCGCGGGCTGAGACACGACATTCGTACTTCTTGCAAAAGTTTGGGTAATGACAAGCCTCACGGTCGGGCTAACGGCCACGCGCTTCACAACAACCAATCAATTTCAGAAGGAGGTCATAAGCATGAAATCG
>DASTMP010000406.1:0-17925 GCA_035714085.1 Blastocatellia bacterium | reverse complement strand
CTGAGCATCGATCATGACGCGTCATGATCGATGCTCAGGCCGCTCACGCTCCCCATCCTGCGCCGCCTGAGGCTGAAAATGAGCAAATACGCATTCCTTCGAAGCAACGCATCGCTGATCATCATCGGCTCACTGTTGGGGTTGATCGGCGGGTTCAAGATCGCCAACAGCCAGTATCGCAGCCAGCAGAGCGAAGTGTTGAAGCGAGACATCGCCCGGGCTACCAATGGGTTGCCAGGCTCGCAAGCTGAAGTAAATGCGATCATTGAAAGGGCCAAAGCGAATCCGAATGACGCGGAGGCGCAGGTCCAGGCGGCCAGTCAGTTTATTCAGATCGAACGCCCTGAGGAAGCCATGCCGTTTCTGGAGCAGGCCAGGACGATCAGACCGAACGACCCGCGCGTCAGCGCCGGCCTCGGAGTCGCTCATTTTATGATGGGGCAGTATGATCAGGCGAAAGATTGGTTGAAGCGTTCGCATGACCAGGGGGCGGATGATCCGACCGTGACGGGGTTGCTCATCGGGTCATACATCCGGACGGGGAAAAACCTGGATGAGGCTGAGAGGTTGGTCAGTGAACTCGAGGCCAAGGGGGTTGAGGCCGACAAAATCGCCCAGATACGCCAAGAATTGAACGCCGCTCGTTCCGGCAAAACTGAAAATCCGGCCGCGACTCCGCAGCCGCGGACAGTGCTCAGCCACGGCTCTGAAGGGTCTAAGAGCGTAAAGTGAGGAGGAGAGAAGATTGGGTTTCATCTTCAAATTCGTTCTGATCCTTCTCGTTTTCTCTTTCATCGTCTATGTATTGAAGGCGATTGCCCGCTTGAGCCACCATCTGCGCGGGACTATCAGAGACGTGAAGGAGATTCGCGAGAATGTGTCCAAACGCGCTGCGGTAAGCGCGGATATGGTTCGCTGTTTCTCTTGCGGCGCTTTCGTCTCCGCGCGTGACGCCGTGACCCTCTCTTCCCGCAACAGTTTACAAATCTTCTGTTCGAGCGAATGCGCTCGGGCGCACATCGCAAAATAGAGGAGAACCATGATAAAAAAACCGTTTCTGAAAGTGATTCTGATTCTGGCCGCGCTGTCCCTGTCGACTGGGTCGACAGGGGGCGTTTTCGCTCAAGCCGCCCAGGATACGCCGGAATCGGTGGCCAAAGCCTATTTCGCCGCGATGCAGGCGGCCGATTGGGCGAAATGCGCGAGCCTGACGCACCCCGAGGCGCTCGCTTCTATGAAGCGCAAGTTCGCCGTGGCCATCAACGCCGACCCGAGCGGTGATGCGGCCAAGACGATCTTCAAGTTGAAGAGCGGCGCGGAATATTCGCAGCTCAGCGAAGCGGCGATCTTCGAGCGGTTGATGGATTTCATTACGAGCATCGCGCCGGATATGAAGACGGCCTTGGCGTCTTCGACAAACACGATCCTGGGCAGAGTGGATGAAAGCCCCGACCTCGCCCACGTCGTGTTTCGCTCGCGAACCAAAATGGAGGGCGATGAAGTGAACGAAGTCGACCTGCTCAGCTTCAAAAAACAAGACTCGACCTGGCGCGCGTTGCTGACTTCGGACATGGAGGAGATGCTCAACAGGTTAGTCGATGAGATGGCGCCCGCTCCGAAAGAGGATGAGAAGAACGCGCCGGCGGGAGGCCGGAGGCCTGAGCGCAAGCCTTGATATGGCTGATCATCACGAAGAAGAGCAACTCGGAAAACTTTACGACGCGCGCGCAGCGCGGCGATTGATTCGCTATCTCGGGCCTTACAAACGGACTGTAGTCGTCGCGCTCGTGTTGACCGTCGGACTCAACCTGGCTCGACAGGTCGGGCCTTTGTTGACCAAATGGGCGATTGACGATTACGTCAAGCCTACGTCTGAAGGGGCGATGGGGCTCGACCAGGCGTTTCACGGAATAACGATACTCAGCCTCATTTACATCCTGTCGCTCGCCGTCACGCTCAGCGTTGGGTATTTTCAGGATGTATTGCTCAACAGCATCGGGCAGCGCGTGATGTATGACCTGCGCGAGCAGATCTTCGGCAAGCTCCAAAACATCGAGGTCGCGTTTTACGACGCCAACCCGGTCGGGCGTTTGATCACACGATTGACCACCGACGTCGACGCGCTCAACGAACTTTTCACTTCTGGTTTGGTCGAAGTGCTTGGCGACGTCGTGCTGATCGCGGGCGCGCTGGGGATGATGTTCTACTTCAACTGGCGGCTCGCGCTCGTCTCGTTGACGGTAGTGCCGCTGCTTATCGCGGCTACCGCCTGGTTCCGCCGGGGCGCGCGCGAAGGCTTCCGCCAGGTTCGGACCAAGATCGCGCGGTTGAACGCGTTCACGCAGGAGCACATTTCGGGCGCTCAAACCGTTCAGCTCTTCAACCGTGAGGAGAAGGCGCTGCGTCAGTTCTCAGACATCAACGAGGCGCACCTTAACGCGAACATCAACACGATCTTTTATTACGCGGTCTTCTACCCGCTGGTGAACCTGATTTCGGCCATCGGCATCGCGGCGATCGTCTGGTACGGCGGCGGCCAGGTGATTCAGAACGCGATCACCATCGGCACGCTCGTTGCCTTCCTGCAATACACCCAACGTCTCTGGCAGCCGATTCAAGACATCAGCGACAAGTACAACGTCTTTCAGGCGGCCGTCGTCGCCAGCGAACGCGTCTTCAGGCTGCTTGATTCGCCGGACAAGATCACTTCGCCCGAAAAACCGCGGCTCCCACTCACTGGCGCGCGCGCCGTCGGGCGGATCGAGTTCCGCAACGTCTCCTTCGCTTATAAAGACGAAGATTGGGTCTTGAAGGATGTTTCATTCACCGTGGCGCCGGGCGAATCGGTAGCATTTGTCGGCGCGACGGGTTCGGGCAAGACGACGATCACCAATCTGTTGATGCGGTTTTACGACATCCAGCGTGGCGAGATTCTGCTCGACGGCGTCGATATTCGAGAGTGGGATTTGCGCCGCCTGCGCGAGAATTTCGCGGTCGTTTTGCAGGACGTCTTTCTCTTTTCGGGCGACGTCGCCGGCAACATCCGGCTCGGTAACAAGGCGATTGATGAGGCGCGCGTCGAATGGGCGGCTCGCGAGGTTCGCGCCGCCGGATTCATCGAAAAGTTACCCCATCGCTACGCGACGCAGGTCTGGGAGCGGGGCGCAGGCTTGTCCGTTGGACAGAAGCAACTGATCTCCTTCGCGCGCGCGCTGGCCTTCGACCCGCGCATCCTGATCCTTGACGAAGCCACCTCCAGCATCGACACCGAGACCGAGCAGTTAATCCAACAGGCCATCGAACGCTTGATGGCAGATCGCACCGCGCTCGTCATCGCGCACCGCCTCTCGACCATTCAGCGCGTCAACAAGATCATCGTGCTTCACAAAGGCGAGATACGCGAAATGGGCAATCATCAGGAACTGCTCGCGCGGCGCGGGATTTATTACAAGCTCTATCAATTACAGTATAAGGAGCAGTCTCTAATTGCGTCGGGCGCCTGAGGTTTGACCGATCAGATGGGCTCGTGTATATTGCCCCTCGCGTTAGCCGACTTAGCTCAGTTGGTAGAGCGGCTGATTCGTAATCAGCAGGTCGCCGGTTCAAGTCCGGCAGTCGGCTTAATATAATCAAGAACTTAGCGGCGACGGGAAGCCGCTATTTTTATTGGGATCGGCTTCTACTTCCTCGCGATCTTGCTGTTCAGCGCGATTGGCGGTCTGTCCCGATGAGTGATCTGCCACATAGTACGATAGCCTCAAAACGGAATATGTCTGCCTTCGCTGTTTTGTTGTCTCAGATGTCATTGCAACACCCGCCAAGGAGCGCTTTTGCGCTGAATTTCTCGATAAACGCCAGCGTGACGTCATAAGCATTCTCGAGCGATAATTATATTGAGTGCGGGAAACGATTCATACCTTACTGGATCAGGCTCTGACGCGCCACGATGAGATCGCGGTCGCGCATCAACGCGGATTGCGCGTTACGCGCTGGTCTTACGCGCGGATTGCGCGGGCGGCCTGTCAGTTCGCGCGCGAGCTTGAATCGCGCGGCATAGTCAAAGGCGACCGCGTCATTTTCTGGGGCGAGAATAGCCCTGAATGGATCGCGGCGTATTTCGGTTGTCTGTTGCGCGGAGCGGTCGCTGTTCCGCTGGACGAACAGAGCGCGCCCGATTTCGTCGATCGCGCGCGGCGACAGGTCGAGGCCGGGTTGCTTTTGCTCGGCGAAGAGCAGGCGCGCCATTTCAAAGAACGCCAGCCGGCGTTGCGCTTCGATCAGTTTGTCGAAATCATCGAGCGTCATTCGTCGGCGCCGTATCAGGATGAACAGATCGGCGCGGACGACCTGGCCGAGATCATCTTCACTTCGGGCACGACTGCGGAGCCGAAAGGGGTTTGCCTGACGCACCGCAACTTGTTGGCCAACATCGCGCCTCTCGAATCCGAGATCGAAAAGTACCTGAGGTTCGAACGCCCATTTCATCCGATCAGGTTTTTGTGTCTGCTGCCTTTGAGCCACGTCTTCGGCCAGTTTATGGGAATGTTCGTACCGCGATTGCTCTTCGGCGAGGTCTTCTTTTCACATTCTCTCAACGCGTCTGAAATCATCGCTACGATCAAACGCGAGCGTATCTCGGTCGTCGCCGCCGTGCCGCGCCAACTCGATACTCTGCGCGAAAAGATCGAACGCGATTACGCGTCGCGCGGCGAATTGGAAAGGTTTCGACGACGATTCGCATCAGCCGAAGGCAAACATTTTCTGAGGCGCTGGTTGATCTTCCGCGACGTTCATCGACGCTTCGGCTGGAAATTCTGGGCGTTCGTATCTGGCGGCGCGACGCTCGATGAAGAGACTGAAACCTTCTGGGGGCGGCTGGGCTTCGCGGTCGTGCAAGGCTACGGGATGACCGAGACGGCGTCGCTCGTGACGATCAGCCATCCGTTCAAGGTCAAACACGGCTCGATCGGAAAAACGCTCCCGGGGCAGGAACTGAAGTTGGACGCGAGCGGCGAGATTCTGGTGCGCGGCGCGAACGTCTCGACTGGTTATTGGCGAGGCGTCGATCGGATTGAGCCTGGCGATGAGGGATGGCTCCGCACCGGCGATGTCGGCGAGATGGACGCCGAAGGGAACGTCTTTTTCAAAGGTCGCAAAAAAGACGTGATCGTCACCGCCGCCGGGTTAAACATATATCCAGACGATCTGGAGGCCGCGCTCAATCGCCAGCGCGAGATCAAAGCCAGTTGCGTCGTCGGCGTCGAGGGCCCGCGAGGGCCCGAAGCAGTGGCCGCGCTCATTCTGCGCGATGAAAACGCCGACGCCGCCGAAGTAGTCAAGCGCGCCAACGCGCAGCTCAGCCAGTCGCAGCAAATACGCCGCTGGTTTATCTGGTCTGAACCAGATTTCCCGCGCACTCCGACTAGCAAAGTCCGCAAGCGGATTGTCAAAGAAGCGGTCTTGGCCACAGCATCCGAAGAGGCGGGCGAAACTCCGGGCGCGGCGCCGGCTTCGACCAGGGATTCGTCGCTCGTCGAATTGATCGCATCGATCAGCGGCGATCCAACTGTGATGGCGGTGATGACTCGCCAACCAGATGCGACAGCGAATCTGAGCGCCGATCTGAAGCTCGATTCGCTGGGACGAGTCCAATTGCTCGGCGCGCTCGAAGACCGCTACCAGATCGAGCTTGACGAGGCTGCGCTGACGTCTGAGACGACGCTCGGCGACCTCGAACGGGTGATCCACGAGAGCCGGCGCGCTGACGGCGTGGCGGAGTATCCTTATCCGAAATGGTCGCTCCGAGGGCTTGTCAACTTGCTTCGCCTGCTGGCTTTTTACCTGCTCGTCGCGCCGTTCGTATGCGTGATGTGCTGGCCGCGCGTCAGAGGCAAGGAGCGATTGCGCGATTTGCGCGGGCCAGTCCTGTTCATCGCCAATCACATCTCGATGGTCGATCCCGGGATGATTCTGTTCGCCCTACCATTTCGGTTCAGATACAGATTGGCGATTGCGATGGCTGGCGAACGGTTGCGTGGATTGCGTCGCGGCCTCGAAGGAACGAATCGGTTCGGGCGGCTATTGGATCGAGTGAGCTACCTCTTGGTCGTAACAGTCTTCAACGTCTTCGCCTTGCCGCAGAAGAGCGGATTCCGCCGCGCCTTCGCTTTCGCCGGAGAGGCTGTCGACAGAGGCTATAACGTCCTCGTCTTCCCCGAAGGCCGCACGACCAAAGACGGGCGGATGAATCCCTTTATGAGCGGCGTCGGTCTGTTGGCCGCGAATCTCGACTTGCCGGTCGCGCCGATCAAGATCGAAGGGTTGTTCGATCTCACCCGGCAGCGACGCTACTTTTCGCGCCCCGGAACGGTGACCGTGACTTTCGGCGAACCTGTGACGTTCGAACGCGGATCCGATCCGGCGCGGATCACTCAGGAGCTGGAAGAGCGCGTGTGGGCGCTAGGAGAGCAAAACAGCCACAGCGCCACAGAGCCAGAGAGATGCAGAGAAAGGGAGACAAGGGGAGGGGGTGACAGGGAGAAGGAGATATGAGAAGCGGGGATCTCCTTATCCCCATGTCTCCTTGTCCCCTTGTCTTTCCCTCTCTGTGGCGCTGTGGCTGAAGATTGACCGTTATGTCCCTTCCCCATAAAATGCGTTTACATCTCTTATGGCGCAAATAGTCACAGATCGCGCAATCGAGCTGGCCTTCTCGTTGGCTGAAGCGGCAAAGGGCTTCTACCATCGTGGCTGGGCGCTCGGGACTAGCGGCAATTTCAGCGCGGTGGTCAGCCTGGAGCCGTTGCGCCTGCTGATCACGTCGAGCGGAGTTGATAAGGGACGGCTGACGACCGATCAGTTTGTGCAGGTTGATGGCGACGGCAAAATCGTCGCGGGCGAAGGCCGCCCGTCGGACGAGGCGAAGCTGCACTTGACCATAGTCCGGCTACGCCCGGCGATGGCGGTGATGCATACGCATTCGGTCTGGAGCACTACGCTCTCCGCTTTGTTGATCAATGGCGGCGAGATCGGGATTTCAGGCTACGAGATGCTCAAAGGTCTAGCCGGTGTGCGTACCCACAAGCATCAAGAGTCGCTACCGATCCTGGACAATTCGCAGAATATGGATGAACTCGCGCGCGAACTGGAAGAGCTTTTACACTGGCGACCAAACGCGCACGGATTCCTGCTGAGCGGGCACGGCCTTTATACCTGGGGAAAGAGCATAGATGAGGCCAGGCGCCACGTCGAGATACTTGAATTCCTGCTCGAAGTGGTTGGCCGCACACATTTCGCCAGGGGGCCTTTGCAGTAAGGAGAGAGAGTTATGGCCATTCTGACAATCCCTAAAGAGAATCGAACCATCGAGAGGGCGGCGGCGATCGCCGGTTATCTGGCGGGCATCGACGTGGATTATGAAATCTGGGAGCCTTCTGTGGCGGTTGCTGCAGACGCGCCGGCGGAAGAGATTCTCGCCGCATATTCGATTGAGATAGATAAGCTCAAAGAAAGCGGTGGTTACATCACAGCCGATGTGATTGACGTCAAGCCGCAAACGCCCGGCCTGGACGAGATGTTGGCCAAATTCAACCGCGAGCACTGGCACGACGATGACGAAGTGAGGTTCATCATCGAAGGGCGAGGGCTGTTTCATCTTCACCCCGAGAACTCTCCGGTAGCCGCCATCGAGGTCGAAGCCGGCGACCTGATCAGAGTTCCGTCCGGCTGCCTCCATTGGTTCAATCTCTGCGCAGATCGACGCATCCGCGCCATTCGTCTGTTCAAAGACCCGGCTGGATGGACGCCGCATTACACCGCGAGCGGAGTCGACGGCGATTTTCAACCGCTCTGTTTCGGCCCTTCTTATATCCCAGCGTTGGCGCAATGACCGTAAATCTGAACGACCCTTCGGCGACACTCATTCTCCTCGACATTGAGGGCACGACGACGCCGATAGATTTCGTCTACAAGACGCTTTTTCCCTTCGCGCGCGGGCGCGTCAAAGATTATCTCAGCCGCAATTGGGAAGCGCCCGAGGTCCAATCGAATTTGACGCAATTGCGCGCAGAGCGTTCCGCCGACGTCGCTCAAGGCCTCAATCCCCCTGCGCTCGAAGACGAGTCTTCAGTTGAGCAGCTCGAATCGGCGGTCGCCTACATTCATTGGCTGATGGATCGCGACCGCAAAGCGACGCCTCTGAAAGCGATTCAGGGGAAAATCTGGCAGGAAGGCTACCAGGCGGGGGAGTTGTTTGGCGAGGTCTTCGATGACGTGCCGCCGGCGTTCGCGCGCTGGCGCCGGCAAGACAAATTGATTTGCATCTACTCTTCGGGCAGCGCGCTGGCGCAAAAGCTGCTTTTCGCCCACACTACCGCGGGTGACTTGACCGGCTACATTTTTCGTTACTTCGACACCACCATCGGCCACAAAATCGAGGCGGGCAGTTACCGTCGAATCGCCGAAGAATTGCGGACGGCGCCGGCTGAGATTGTCTTTATCTCTGACGCAATCACCGAATTGGACGCCGCGCGAGAGGCCGGGATGATGACGATCCTGGCGACGCGTCCCGGCAACCGCCCGATCGAGCATCCGGTAAAACATCCCACAGTGGACAGCTTCGCATCGCTTTGATCCGACCGAGAATCCCAAATCAGCTTGCGGCCTGTGTCCGCGATGGCGGGAGAGCGCTTGTCGCAGCCGCCGAATCGGTCTGAACGCCGTAATATTCGTCCACGGGCTTCGCCACAATCGCGTGGATGCGATCCATCAGCGCCTCGACGTCGTTTTTGCCGAGACCCTTTGTTTCGATCGTGTCATGAATGTGGACGGTGATTTTGGAAGGGAAGAGCTTCCAATCGCCTTTCTTGCTGAACTCGTAAGCGCCGACGACGCTCATCGGCGCGATCGGGTAGCCGAATTGGATCGCCATTCTTAAAGCGCCGGGATTGAACGGGCCGACGCGACCGTCGAGGGTGCGCGTGCCTTCGGCGAAAACGATCAGGCTGACGCCTTTTTCGAGAGTCTCCTTCGTCAGTTTCATCATCTGTTTGTACTTCGCCAGATTGCCTTCGGGTGGGACCGGGACGTTGCCGAACCGTCGCATCATCCAGCCGTAGGCCGGGACTTTGAAATGCGACTCGTGTTCGAGGCCGCGCACGAATTGCGGGATCGCGGAATAGATGATGAACGCGTCCCAGATGTCAATATGATTGCAGATGAAGAAGCTCACCTTGTCGCGGTCGAAGCCGGGCGAATACCGCGCCTCGAACCTGACTCCCGCGACGCGCAGGATGTTGCGGAAGAGCCATCGTTGCGGCTTGTCGTTCTTCCGCGGGTCGATGAACGCGCCGAGCAGGACGAGGAACGAACAGACGGGAAAAAAGAAGGCGATGCTGGCGATCCAGGCGATGATCGATCTCAGCGCGTAATATGCCTTGCCGGCGAAACTCAGCGAAGACCAGTTGTGCCTCGGATGATTGCGAACTTCGGATCGGATAAAAGTGTTGTCGCTCATCAGACCATTACATTCAAAGCCGACGGCAAAACATGAAGCGATTCGAGTTGCGCGGTCATGACCTCGCCGTCGATCATGATGTCGACCGGCGAATCGAAGTCGAGGTCGATGTGACGAGCGCGCGCCTGCCAGACCAGCGGGTGACTGGCGTGCGAGCCGTCGTAACACTTCGGGAAATTCCAGATGAAATCGAAGCGCCCCGATGACCACCGGACAATGTCGATCTGACCGTCGCCCGTGTCCGCGTTCGGCGCGAGCATCATGTGGCCGCCCGTGAACTTGCTGTTGTTGAAGATCAACAGAGCGGTGCTCGGCGGATCAGGGTCTTCGATCCCGTCCAGTTTTAGCTTATAGACCTGCTTCTTGAAATTGGCCAGGCACAGCACGACCGCCAGGGCGTAGCTCGCCGCGCCAAGAGGCTTGAAGCGCCGGTTGGCGAGCATGGCGACGTCGGCCACGAAACCCAGGCTCAGGATGTTGATGAAGTAGACCTCGCCCTCTCTGTGGATCAGCCGGATCACATCGCAGGGGCGCGAGCGTCCTTCGATGATTGCCCGCGTGGCGTATTCGACGCTGTCGTCGGTGAAATCTCTCAGAAACGAGTTACCGGTGCCTAGCGGGAGAAAGCCCAGCGACGGTTTCTCGCCGTCGTCTAAGGCGCCCATGGCATTGGGCGCCGCTTCGGGGAACAGCCCGTTGATGATCTCGAACGAAGTGCCGTCGCCGCCGACCGCGATGAATTTGCGATAGCCTTCGCGAAATGCGCTCCGCGCGATTTCGATTCCATGGCCCGCGCGCTTCGTTTCGGCCACATCGAATCGCACGCCCGACGCGCGCAGCCGATCCAGCGCCGGCCCGAGCAATTTCGCGCATTTGCCGAAACCCGCCGCAGGGTTGACCACAGCTAAAGTCGAAGTCTTCATAATTCACGATTCATAGACCGGGTACAGCGTCAATTGTTCATTTGTCATTTGTCATTTGTCATTTGTCATTTGTCATTGCCCGGAAATCATCCAATGTTCATCGGGCATTGATCGACTGCTCGGCAGGCAATGACAAATGAAGAGTGACAAATGAACAATAGAAAATCGAACTCTTCGCTTGTTTCATGATCTATCGACTGTGCCGAATTTACAGTTCCTTTACGGCGGCCTGGCGGTCGAGGCGTCCGCGAATTTCTTCGGCCAGGGCGAATCGTTTGATCTTCATCGAGGCTGTGCGCGGGAAATCGGCGTCCCACAGTATATACCCACTGAGCCGCTTGAAATTGAGGAGAGTGTTGTTGCGCCTTGACAAGTCCCTGATCAACTCTTCGGTCAACTCCTGACCCTCGTTGAGGCGCAGGGCGATGATCAGTTTTTCGCCGAGCATGGACCGCTCTGGCCAGACGTAGTTGGCCGCGAAGACGCAGAACTCTTTCACTGGCAAGTCGTCGAACGCCCTCTCGATGTCTTCGGGATAAACATTCTTGCCCTCTTCTGTAACGATCATATTTTTGACCCGGCCGAAGAGTTGCAAATGGCCCGTCGAATCGAAGCGGCCGAGGTCGCCAGTCATCAGCCAACCATCGACGATCGTCTCTCCGGTCAATTCGGGATCATCCAGGTAATGCGACATGACGGTTTTGCTGCGCGTCGCCACCTGGCCGATCCCGTCGACGTCCGGGTTGACGATCTTCACCTCCACCCCGGGCAGCGGCTTGCCGACGGTGTCCGCGCGAAACGGCTTAAAGTCGTTGAGCGTGATCGCAGTGCCCGCCTCGGTCAACCCGTAGCCGATGGCGACCTGAACGCCGAGGTCATAGAAAAACTGGATCATCTGCGGGTCACAGAACGCGCCGCCGGCGAAGATCGCGCGCAACTCGCCGCCGAAAGCATTGTGAACCTGCTTGAACAGTATGCGGCTCAACTCCAGCCTCGGCTCTCTTTGGGTCAGCGCGCGATTGACCTCGACCATGCGGTCGAATATGAAGCGCTTGAGCGACGGTAGTTCGTCGAATCGCTTCTGCAAGCCCGCCTGCAGGTTTTTCAGAATCAGAGGGGCCAACGCGACGTAGTTGATCTTGTAGCGCGTGAACGCTTCGCGCACGAATTCGGGGCGCAGCGTTCGCAAGTGTACGACGGTCGCGCCACACACGAACGGGCCGATGAACCCGACCATGAAATCAATCGCGTGATTCGTGGGCAGGATGCTCAGGTATCGCACACCCGGCCAGAACGGGTAGAGCGACGTGAGCGAGACGCATTGTTCCAGGTAGTTTTCGTGCGTCAGGACGCAGCCTTTCGGACGACCGCCGGTGCCCGACGAATAGACGATGCAGGCCCAGTCAGTTCGTTTACGTGGAACAAAGACCGGCTCGCCTTTGACATCCGGGTCTTCCCACCGGATCGCGCCGCGCAGGTTGGCGTTCTCCGGCGCGCCGGTGACAATCACTGTCCCGCCGGCGTTGAAATTCTTGAAGCCTTCCGATTGCGTGATCGCGCGCCAAAAATGGTATTCGGTGACGAGGACCTCGGCCTTCGAGTGCGCGAGCAGCGCCAAATGCTCCGGCGCGCTCAATTTGTAATCGAGCGGAACGAGAACGCCGCCCGCGTAAAACACCGCGTAAGCCGCGATCAGCCAGCACGACTGGTTGGTCATGATGATCGCCGCCCGCGAGTCGGCTTTAAAGCCGCGGTCCTGCAGGAACTTGGCCAACGGCATGGAGGCCTCTTTGAATTCGCGGTAAGTGAGCCGGTGATTCTCGCGCTCGCGGTCGGCTTCGATCAGACAGGTTTCGCGGGCGAATTTATCGACCGCCTCGCCCAGGGCGGAGCCGAGCGATTGATGCCTGGACAGATCAATCATCGAAACCCGGGGCGTCGAAACTCGTGGGTGGAAGTTTGTGGACATCGCTGTTTCGGACGGCGGCGTCACGGCGAGCGGGGGCGGACTCGCTTAGAGTCGCGCTTGAATCCTTTCTGCAAGGGTTCGGAAATCACTCACGCCCTGCACTTCATAATCGGGCAATTCGATGTTGAAATGGTTTTCGAGCCGCGTCAACATCTCCAACGCCTGCAAAGAATCTATGCCCAGTTTCTTGAAGAAATCGTCATCAGGAGAGAGTTGCTCGCGCGCGGTCTTGAAATGAGTCGCCGCGAGGTCGAGGATTTCATCAATGGTTTGTTCAGTTGTGCGCATCGTTATTGCTCCGGATCGGTATCCTAGTTAATCAGACGTCGGCCAGACGCAATGCCTTTTCTGTCTACATAAGGTCTACATTCTATCCTTCAATAAGCCCAACGCGCCAGCACACAGCCTGCGGTAAATCCCGCGCCCACAGCGGCGAACAGCACCAAATCACCCTTCTTCAACCTGCCGTCGTCAGTCGCGTCGCCGACGGCCAGAGGGATGGTCGCCGCGGTCGTGTTGCCGTACTTGTGAATATTCTTGATGACCTTGCTTTGATCGAGTCCGATCTTGTTGGCGGTGGCGTCAATGATCCGCAGGTTGGCCTGGTGAGCGATGAACGCGCCGATGTCTGCGCCGGTCAGGTTGTTCCTCTCCAGCATCGACCGGCTCATCTCCTCCATCTTGCGCACGGCGTATTTGAAGACCGCCTGGCCGTTCTGGCGGACATAATGCATATTTTTCTCCACGGTCTCGCGCGAGGAAGGGTGAAGACTGCCGCCGCCGGGCATATACAAATGTTCTCCTCCCGACCCGTCAATCTCGTGACGGTAATCGAGGATGCCGTAAGTTTCTTCGCCTTCGGCGCAAGGCTCCAGCAGAACCGCGCCAGCGCCGTCGCCGAAGAGGATGAGCGTCGTGCGGTCTTCGGGGTTCAGGATGCTCGTCATCACGTCCGCGCCGATGACCAGGACCTTTGTATGCCGGCCGCTCTCGATGAACTGCGCGCCGGTGGTCAGCGCGTAGAGGAAAGACGAGCACGCGGCGGAGATGTCGAAGCCCCAGGCGCGGGTCGCGCGAATCTTGTCTTGAATCAGGCAGGCGGTCGAGGGGAAGAACATGTCAGGCGTGACCGTCGCGACAATGATCAACTCGATCTGACCGGCCTCGATGCCGCGCCGCTTCAAGAGGTCGTCAACCGCCTTGACGGCCAGCTCTGAGGTCGGCGTGCCTTTTTCGACCCAGTGGCGCTCGTGAATGCCCGTGCGCTCGACGATCCACTCGTGATTGGTGTCTACCATCTTCGACAGATCGTGGTTGGTGACGACGCGCGGCGGGACGTAGCGGCCCAACGCGGTGATCTTCGCTCTTCGCCTGTTAGCCATAACTAAACTCCTTTGGATAATCGCGGCATATCTACTCTTGATCAGAAACCGGATTATGGCAAGTAAGGAAGCGCATCGGAGCTTTCGACGAACTTGCGCAAACCGGCTTCCACAGCGGGTTTGGTGAACAATTCGCAGAAGATTTCAATCTCCTGTCGCAATTCGGCGTATGGGATCGGTTTCATGAAACGCTTCGCCGCGGCGCTCGTCTCGCGGTCGAATTTTTTGACCTGCGACGCCGTGAACCGCGCGACTTTCAGCGCGGCGCTTTCAGCCACGAGCTGGCTGATCAAGCCGACGTTTTGAGCCTTCGTCGCATTGACGCTACGGCCCGTCAACAGCAAATCCCGCACGACGGCGTTGCCCAGGTCGCGCTTCAAGCGCGGAACGCCGCCGAAGCCCGGAATCAAACCGAGGCGCAATTCGGGAAAACAGAAGCGCGCCGTTTTATCGGCGATGATCAAATCGCAAAGCAGCGCAAGCTCGAACCCGCCGCCGAAAGTCACGCCGTGAACCGCCGCAATCGTGGTTAGCGGCGAAGCGTCAATCGCGTTCGCCACCCGATGAATGCGGTTGAGGAAATCGCGGACCAGCGGAGCGGCCTTCTCGTACCCCATCTCTTTCGCGCGAAAGTAGAGCTCGCGCAGATCGGCGCCGGCGCAGAAGCCGGCTTTCATCGAACTGTAAATGATCAGCGCATGCGCTTCGTCCTTCAGCGTCTCGTGCGCTTCAACGAATTTCTCGAGCTCTTCGAGGGTTTTCGCGCCGATCTCATTGCACGGCTCGCGATGCAGCCGCAGCTCGACGCAGTCGTCAATCATCTCCCACGAGAGAGTTTCGCCTTGAAAACTTTTCATGCCCTTTCAGTTATTTTTTTGATAAAGCGCGTTGATTTCGCGCTCGAAATGGGCCGTGATCGCATCGCGCCGCAATTTGCCGTTCGCCGTCAACAACCCGCTCTCGACGGTCAGCGGCTCATTGTCGATGTGAAAAGCGTGGACGCGCTTGTAATGCGGCAGTTGCGCGTTGACCGTCTCCAGGGCTCTCTCGACCTGGCGTTGATCGACGTCGCCAGTGACGAGCGCGGTAAGGAAACTCCGCCCATTTCCAATCACCACGCATTGCTGCGCGCCGGTCAGATTGAACAAAACCTTTTCTTCAATCGGTTCGGGCGCGATGTTATGGCCGGAATTTAGAATGATCAGGTTCTTGACGCGCCCGACGATCGCCCAATTGCCTTTCTCGTCGACTTCGCCCTGATCGCCCGTACGGAACCATCCGTCGTCAAACGCCTTTGCCGTCGCCCCGGGATTGTTCCAATAACCCGCGAAGATGTTTGGGCCATTAACCAGAATTTCACCACCTTCGCCGAGCCGCATCTCAACGCCGGGGATCGCCGGGCCAACGCGGCCCGGCGTGAAATCGCGCGGGTCGTCCATCGTGCAGATCGCCGTCGTCTCGGTCAATCCGTAAACTTGCAAGACGCGGACGCCCAGCATCGAGAAGAACAACTGGGTCTCTTTCGCCAGCGGCGCCGAGCCGCAGATCAGCGCCCTCAGGTTCGGCCCGATCTTCTGTTTGATCGAAGAGAAGATCAACGCGTTGGCGATCGCGAACCACAAGCCGGCCGAGCCGTTGCCTTCGTATTGCCGCAGCCAGCCTTCTTTGCCCTTGCGATAGATGGTCTGAATCAGCCCCGGTTTCTGCGAGATCTGGCTTTCGACGCCGCCGCGAATCCGTTCCAGCAGCGTCGGAACGTTCAGGAAATATTGCGGCGCGGCCAGTTTCAAATCGTCGGCCAGCTTGGTCAGATCGGTCGAGAGCGTGAGCAGGCTGTTGCGCGACAGGCAGCTCAACAGCAGAATCCACGAACCTGCGAAACAGAACGGCAGATAATGAAACACCTGATCGGGCGTCGTTTCGGTCGCGCCCTCCATCAATTGATCCAACCGCATCCCTGTGGAGCCGAGCATGTAAGTCACATTGCCGGCGGTGAGCATGACGCCCTTCGGCTCGCCCGACGTGCCCGATGTGTAGATGATCGTGACGACATCCGAATCATCAATCGCTATCGGCTCGTCGCTAATTTCATTTGATTCGCTGGCGCTGAAGATCTCGTCGAAGAGCTTCAGCGGCGGAGCGTTGTTGGGCCAGTTCTGCGCAACGCCGTCCCGCAAGGCCTCGTCGCCGCAGCAGACCATCGCCGCGCCGCAGTCTTTGAGCATATTGACGAGCTCGTTCGGCGCCTGGCGCGAGTATAGCGGGACGACGATGACGCCTTCAGCCGCCAACGCCAGGTCCAGCGCGGCCCAGGCCGTGCTGTTCGGCGCGAGTAATCCGGCGCGGTCGCCTTTCTCCAACCCCGACCGGCGAATAAAGATTCGCGCCGCGCGAATTTGCGCGAGCAGATCGGCGCCGGTGGCCGTGACGAATCGCCCGTCGCGCGCTTCGCGCAAGACGGGGCGGGTTGGTTCCCGGTTTAGACGGTGAAGGATGTTCTGAATGAAGTTCATTTCAACTATAAGTATCCAACAGCTTTCGCAGATTGGGGCTCAGCGGCGGCAGATAATCCTCCCAATTCTGCAAACCTTTGCGGATCGGGAATTCGGGATAGCGCCGCTGCAGGTGCTCCTCGAAGTAGACTCCCATCTTCGCCATCACTTTCAAATTCTTCGCCACCGTCTTGCCAATGCCGTCGCGGATGGCTTCGCTCTCTTTGAGCAGTTTGCCCATAATCACGACCAGTTTCTCTTCCAATTTGGGGTCGTCGACCGTCAACAGCAAGTCCTGGTGGCCGCGCTCATGCATCAGGTTGTGGATGCGCTCGTCCATCGTCACGCCCGCCGACGCTACCAGCGCGGGCATGCAGGTCACGATGCCGTGGAATCGCGACGAGACCATCAGGTGGCAGCGGCGCAGCAGGCTGACCAGTTGATACATATCGTAATCGGCGGACGAAAAAATCGGAATCTGTCCTCCAAAGTTGTTGGCAGAATTGTTGGCAGAGCTGTTGGCAGAGCCGTTGGCGAGTTTATCCGCCACCTTCCGGCAAGCCCTCGTGTCGAGCATCTCCATCGCCACCAGGATGACGAAAACGCGGTTATCGCGGCGGAATCGCTCGACGGCCTTAGCCATCGATGTCAGGTAAAAATCGTATTTACGCTCGACCTCCGGCCCTGAGTTATGGAAGTAGAACTTACGGTAATGGCTCTCTTGATAAGCGCCCGTTAGCAGCTTGGCCGAGTATTTTGCGACCGAAGCCTTCACCGGCCACCAGAAGGGATTGACAGGGCAGACGACCAGAACCGGCGTCGAGCCGTCCCAGCCGTGTTTGCGCAACAGGTCGGCGCCGTATTCATCTCCGTAAGGCTGCGGCGGCTCGAAGGTCCAGGCCGTGTCCGTGCCGAGTTCGGTCGAGACGCCGAGCTTGCCGAGCACCGTCTGCGATTCCGGATTGCGGGTGATGACGAACGAATCTTTGCAGTATCGCGCGACCATCTTGGCGATCAGCGGGTCCATGTAACCGGCTTCGGCGCCGTAACTGACCGACAATTTGTTCTGCGCCGCGGCGATGCCCAAACTGCCGATCATCATCGTTGTCAGCGCGTTGGCGAATTTGCTCTTGAACTGCGAGCCTTCGCACGCGACCACGCCGTCGAATTTCGGCACTTCGCGCCAGAGCATCGGCGGGAAGAGGTCGGGCAGATAAACCTGCCTGACGTCCTTGAAATAGCCGTCTGTCAATTTGAAATTCTGCGTCAACACGCTCAACTCGCATTTGTCCGGGCCGAGGATGTGGTTGATCTGGCGCAGCATCTCCTCTACGCGCACGTCCGCGCCCGTGTTGCGCGTGCCGTTGTAGCCGGTGAAGAAGAGTTTCAGCTTTTCGCCCGGCTGCCAGCGGCGGCCCGCGCCCATCATCCATTTGAATTTCGACAGCTCAATCAAGCCTGAAACCCAGGCTTCAAGAGCCAAGTCCATGCTCATTGTTTGTTCCTCGAAAACTGTGCTATGAGGCGTTTCGCTTCTGTTGTCAGGTCGCGTTGATTTCGACCAATGGCTCCCCTGCGTCCAAAAGAGCAATTGCTTGCAGCAACGTCTTTGTTAGAATCTGTCTGAGGCGCGCATTTGAGGTAT
>DASTMP010000405.1:0-3164 GCA_035714085.1 Blastocatellia bacterium | reverse complement strand
AACCTGGAACCTGGAACCTGGAACCTGATACCTGATACCTGATACCTGACATCTATTCGGTTCTGAGAGCCGTCATCGGATCGACCTTCGTCGCCCGCCGCGCCGGGATGTAACAGGCAAGCAGCGCAACCGTCATCAGCGTCAAGGTAATTACCGCGAAGGTCGCGGGATCGGTCGCGCTCACTTCAAACAGCAGCCCGGACATCAATCGCGTCGCGGCCCATGCCCCGATCAGGCCGAGCGCAGCGCCGGCGACGGCCGGCGTCATTCCCTGCTTCAAAACCAGCCGGATCACGTCGCCCTTTCGCGCGCCCAGCGCCATCCGCACGCCGATTTCCTGCGCCCGCCGGCTGACCGAATAGGCGATCACGCCGTAAATCCCTACGGCCGCCAGCGCCAGCGCCAGCGCCGCGAACGCAGCCAGCAAAACGGTGTTGAAACGCGGTCGCGCCACGGAATCGGAGACCAGTCGCTCCATAGTGATGAAGCTCGCGGGTTGCAGCGTTGAATTGACCGAGGCGACGGCGCCGCGCACGCTCTGGATCAAGGTCTCCGGGGGGACGCTCGCGCGGATCATCAGATAGCTCCACGTAAAAGGCGTCTGCGCGAACGGCGTGTAGATCGTGTTCACATCAGTATTGCCAAGGCCGGAATGTTGCAGGTCGCCGACGACGCCGACTATTTCGCGCCATTCGTTCGATTGTTCCGAATTGACCAACTGCAATCGTTTGCCCACCGCGCTTTCGTTCGGGAAGAGGCCGCGCGCCAGGTTGCGGCTGATGATCACGACTTTCGCGGCCCCGCCGTCATCGCGATCCGCGAAGGCGCGCCCTTCGTAGAGCGGCGTTCCCAGCGCGTGAAAATAATCGGGACTGGCGGCGACGAACCATGCGTCCCACAAGCCGCCGCTGTCATTCGGATTCGGCGTCCCCTGCGCGGCGAAACGTGTGACGCGCTGCCCATTGATGGGAGGCAATGCGGTTCCGCCGCCGGCGATCTGTACTCCGGGAATTTGCGAGACGCGGGCTATGACTTCGCGCGTAAGATTGGCGCGAAGATGCGCGTCCTTGAATTCGCCCAGCGGCAGAGTGACCGTCAGCAGGTTCTCGGCCCTAAAACCGGCATCGACGCTCAGCAAACGATTGAAGCTTTTGATCAGCAATCCGGCGCCGATCAGCGTGACCAGCGACAGCGCGACTTCGGCGATGACCAACGCATTGCGCAGCCGGGCGCTTTTGACGTTGCCCGCCGAACCACGGCCTCCCGCAGTTTGATTCAGGTTTCCGCGCGAAGCCTGCCAGGCCGGAACCAGGCCGAAGATCAATCCCGTTACGACGGACGCCGCGAACGTGAACAACAACGCAGTGGCGTTGATGCTGACGCCGCTCAGTCGAGGAATATCGGCGGGATTGAACGCGACCAGCGCGTCCAGTCCCCAGCTTGCCAACAGCAGTCCGCATGAACCTCCGACCGCCGCCAACAGCAAACTTTCAGTCATCAATTGGCGGGTCACCCGCCAGCGGCTTGCGCCCAGCGCGGTCCTGATCGCGATCTCGCGTTCGCGCGTCGCCATTCGAGACAACGTCAGGTTGGCGACGTTCGCACAGGCGATCAGCAGCACCAATCCTACAGTCGCCAGCAACACCCACAATGCCCGTTGCGCGTCGCCGACGATGATGTCGTAAAGCGGCGTGAAACTTATCCGAACTCCCGAATTGGTGTCGGGATATTGCCGCTGCAACCGCTCGGAGATGACATCCATCTCGACCTGCATTTGCGCGGCGCTGGCGCCGGGTTTCAGATGAGCCACGGCTCGGAAGATACGGAACTGGCGGTTCTCCAATTGCTCCGGCGTTCCGGCCATCGCCGCGCCCATCGTGTTCCAGATTTTGTTCTCGCGGCTGGGATATTGAAATTCCGGCGGCGCCACGCCGACGATCGTGTATGGTTTGTTGTAGAGACTGATCGTCTTGCCGATAACGTCAGCGGCGCCGCCGAAACCGCTCTGCCAGTAATCGTAGCTGATGACGGTTAGATACTGCGTATCTTCATCGGGCCGCCAGAACCTGCCGAGCGCGGGCCGGGACAGCATCGGCAGAAATTCAGGAGAAACGATTGCGCCGCGAACCTGAGTCGTCTCGCCGTTGACAGTGACGTTGTATAGGTTCATTCCCCAGATCGCCATCCGGTCGAAAACCTGCGTCGACTCCTTCAGGTCACGGAAATCGGGCGGCGAGACGCGGGCGACGACGATCCGCTCAGCGTCTTTGTACGGCAGCGGTTTGAGCAAAACTCCGTAAACCACGCTGAAGACGGCGGTGTTCGCACCGATGCCCAGGCTGAGCGTGATCAAGGCGACCAAAGTAAAACCCGGATTCTTCAACAACGTTCGCGCGCCGTAACGCAGGTCTTGCCAAATGCTTCCCATATATCCTCCATCAAGTGTTTTGCTTGTGTAGCGCCCAAATTAGATGTTGACGTTGCGCGGAGCCTTATGACGCAGATGGTTACGGTTACAGTTCCGCGCGCGTTTGCAAGCGGCAGTAATATCAGTCGGGCGCGTAGCAATTGCGCCCAGCGTCGTTAGAGGTTGAAACTCAATCCTCGTGCCACTTTAACAACATGATCGCACGGAAAAACCGGCGTTGATAGAAAAGAATTTAAGAGCAGTTAAGCTCCATGCGCACTCCCTGAATAGATTGCCGGTGTTCAGTTATGGGATCGGTGTTTCCCAAAATCGTAGAGCTTTGAGCCGGATCTCTCATCCACTAAACCCCACAAAGTAATCTGAAGAATGGCGGTCAATGTCGTTAATTCGACTGAACAACTAAATGTGCCCAAAACCTCGACAAAGGCTCATAATGCAGGCATCGGGCCAACCGGCGCCAGATGCGGGAAGCTCTTGTTTTACGCTGTTTTAGCGCTTACGCAATAAATTATCCATGTCACAACCATTTTTTACATTGACTTGTAAAGACGAGTCGTGGTACATCTGGCTCATTAGTTCACGTCCAAAACAAACTGCAGCGACAAAAACAAATAGCAGCTAATCACCAGAAAGGAGAAATCCGTATGATCAGAGTAGCGATTCGTCCGTTGACTAAAATCACGTTCTTCCTGGCGCTTGTGGCCGGACTGTGCGCAAGCGTGGCAAACGCCCAAAC
>DASTMP010000404.1:0-2218 GCA_035714085.1 Blastocatellia bacterium | reverse complement strand
CGCGCTGTGGATCGAATTCTTCTTTGACCAGAGCATCGAGAATCTGTTGCTGGGCCACGTTCACGCCTTCAGTGACTGGGGCGGAGTTCCAAGAAACGTCCTGTTTGACAATATGCGCAGCGTGGTCAGCGAACGCCGCGGTGATGCGATCCACTTTCATCCACGCCTGCTCGAATTGTGCGCTCACTATCACTTCGCGGCTTTGCCTTGCCGTCCGGCTCGCGGTAATGAGAAAGGCCGTGTCGAACGCGCCATTCAATACATCCGCCACTCTTTCTTCGCCGCTCGCTCCTTCGCCGGGCTTTCCGACCTGAACCGACAGGCTCTCGCCTGGCGAGATGAGATCGCCCATCAGCGCCGCTGGCCCTCAGACGATCGGCGCAGCGTGATTGAAGTCTTCAACGAAGAAAAGCCGAGGCTGCTTCCTTTGCCGGTCAACGCTTTCGAGTGTGATCTGAACAGGCCCGTCCGGTCCGGCAAGACAATCTACATCCGTTTTGACGGCAATGATTATTCCATCCCGCCCGAGGCTGTCGGCCACCCCTTGACGCTTGTGGCCAGTCCGGAGACAGTGCGCCTGCTCGATGGCCAGCAGGAGATCGCCCGCCACCGCCGTTCTTACTCACGCCAGGAAATGATAGAAGACCCGGCGCACATTGCGGCGGTAGTCAAAGACAAACGCAAGGCGCTCGGCGCGACCGGCGCCTCAAGGCTCTCGTCACACCTGCCTCGAGTGGGAGAGTTTCTCGACGCCGCCTTCGCCTGCGGCGAACAGGTCAACAGGCAAAGCAAAAAACTGATTGAGCTGTTGGACGATTACGGCGCCGGCGAGTTGAACGCGGCGATCGAGGAAGCGCTCGAACGACAAACGCCACGGGCGGATTCTCTGGCGCTCATTCTTGAACGCCGCCGGAGGAAGAACCGTTCCGTGCGGTTGCCTGTAGATCTCTCGCATCACCCACATCTTCGCCATTTCGAGGATCTCTCGGTCCCGACTCAAAACCTGGAGGTTTATGATGAAGGAAGTCAGGATGAGTAGTGACGATTTGGCCGGCCATCTGCTGCGAATCAGATTGAGAGCGACCGCTGAAGGTCTGGACGATTTGCTTGCGCGGGCGATCAAACAGAAGTGGTCACACCGGCAATTGTTGGAGGAAATGGCGCGGCAGGAAGTCTCGGCCAGAGCCGCGCGCAACTTGGAGCGGCGGCTGCAGGCGGCGCGCATCGGCCGCTTCAAAACCATGGCCGATTTCGACTGGAATTGGCCGAAGAAGATCGACCGCGAGGTAATCGAACGCTGGCTGAGGTTGGAACCCATAGCCGAATGTCGCAACCTGATTCTGATGGGAAGCAACGGAGTCGGTAAAACGACAATCGCGAAGAATGCGGCTTATCAGGCAGTGATGGCCGGCCGAAGCGTACTCTTCCGGACAGCTTCAGAATTGATCTCGGACTTGAGCTGCGACTCTCCGCAATTGCGCAAGCGGAAACTGCGGCTCTATGGACGAGTGGATTTGTTGTGCATTGATGAGGTCGGGTATCTGGCTTACGACTCGCACGCCGCGGATTTATTGTACGAGGTAGTCAGTCGCCGCTACGAATCCGGGGCAATAGTCATGACAACCAACCGCAGTTTCAAGGACTGGAACGAGGTCTTCCCGAACGCGACCAGCATCGGAACGATGTGTGATCGCTTACTCCATCATGCCGACGTGGTCGTCATTGAGGGATCGAGTTACAGGCGAAGAGAAAGCGAAGCGGAGAAGGCCGCGCGGAGGAGCACGCCATGAAAGGCGCCACGAACGAACGGGAGGAATATGTGTCCCGAGTCTTGAGTCTCTATCTCGGGCTGGCCGAAACGCCAGCCCGATCGAGCCGGTTGGATCGGCGACTGGCCGAAGAACTTTACGAAAATCAGATCGGGCTTGAAGAAGTAGAATCGGCGATGATCCTGGCCAGTGCGCGGCGTTTGCTGCGAAGCGCCAATGCTCCCAAATTGGGGCCGATCCGATCTTTGCATTACTTTCTCCCAGTGATCGATGAAGTCAGAAGCGTGCCGGTCTCGGCCGACTGCATCGCAATACCTGCGAGGCAAACTCGCCGCATTCGAGGAGCGACGTTTCAGGACTTACAAAGTCTAACGGGTTATCTGCAAGAGGCCGTAGCCAAGAAGGTCGGCGGTGTTCAAATTCATGCGGTTTTACATGGTCGGCAACAC
>DASTMP010000403.1:0-1527 GCA_035714085.1 Blastocatellia bacterium | reverse complement strand
GATCCGCTCGCTGGAGTTGGCGATCAGTGTTTCATGCTCTTTCAACTCCAGCGTAAAGAAGCGTTCGGCGTTCGTCAGCGTCTGTTTACGCATGTAATCGCCGGGCGCGAGTTTCAGGTTCGTCTTCGTGATCTCGATGTAGTAACCGAAGACCTTGTTGTAGCCGACCTTGAGCGACCTTATTCCGCTGCGTTCGCGCTCGCGCGCCTCGAACTTCGCCAGAAAATCTTTCCCGCCCGTCAATACGTCGCGCAATTCGTCAAGCTCTTTGGAAAAGCCCGCGCGGATGACCGCGCCGCGCTCTATCTCCGATGGCGGGCGTTCGGTGATGGCGCGCGTGACGTAATCGACGATGTCCTCACAATCCTTCAAAGTCCTGGTGAAATCGGACGGCGATTTCTGTTTTTCGAGGGTGAAGCGAATCGGCGCGACGGCGCGCAGGCTGCGCGCGAGCGCGACCACCTCCATCGGCGCGGCGATCTTTCGCCGAACGCGTCCGAGCAACCGCTCGATGTCGAGGATTTCATTCAGCCCTGCGCGAATTTTTTCCCGCGCGGCGTCGCGTTTGAAGAACCATTCGACGGCGTCCTGCCGCGCGCGCAATTCGACGATGTCCAGCAGCGGATGCCGCAGCCACTGACGCAATCGCCGCCCGCCCATCGGCGTCACGGTCAGGTCAATCGTCGAAACCAGCGATCCCGTCGGCTGGCCGCCGGTGAAATCCCAGCCCTGAAAGATTTCCAGGTTGCGCGCCGTCTGCGGATCGAGCCGCATGAACTTGTCGGTCGCGTAACTCTGCAACCGGTCCAGATTGGCCAGCGCATCCGGCTGAGTGTCGCGCAGGTAAATGACTATCGCGCCCGCGGCCTGCGCCGCCAACTGGCGATCTTCGCAACCGTATGCCTCCAACGTCGTGACGCCGAAATGATCGAGCAGCGCCCGCCGCACCACCTTCAATTCGACACGGGCGTCGTCGAGCTTCGTCAACGCGCGGATCTCGATGTCTGGCGGCTGCTGATCGCGCGGCAGCAGCAATTCTGAAGGCGCCAGACGTTCAAGCTCCGCGATCGACTGCTCTACATCGATCTCGGTCGCGGCGAACTCCCCCGTGGTCACATCGGCGTAAGCCAGTCCCGCCGAACCGTCTCCAACGACCAGGCTGGCCAGATAATTGTTCGCCTTGCCTTCGAGCAGACCCGGCTCGACCACGGTGCCGGGCGTGACGATCCGCGTGACTTCGCGTTCGACCAACCCTTTGCCCGGCGGCGTAACCTGATCGCAAATCGCAATCTTGTAACCGCGATTGATCAGCTTGACCAGATGGCCCTCAACCGAGCGCACCGGCACGCCCGCGAGCGGATGCACCTGCCCCTTGCCGAAATGTTTTCGGGTCAGCGCGAGGCCGAGTTCGCGCGCCACGACGCTAGCGTCTTCGTCGAAAGTCTCGTAAAAATCGCCGATCTGGAAGAAGAGAATCATGCCAGGATAACGGCGTTTGATTTCCAGATATTGGCGGCGAAGCGGAGT
>DASTMP010000402.1:0-45391 GCA_035714085.1 Blastocatellia bacterium | reverse complement strand
AAGGACAAAGGCTGCGGAAGCGGCTAAAAGCTACCGGGTCGGACGCCCGGAAAGTCACGCCTACGAGAGATGAGCGACGGCGCTCAGCGTAGGAATCCCCCGCCATAACGCGGTAGCGTTTGGCGGTGGGAGAATGTCAAGACTGGGAATGGGATGTCGCAGACGCGTCTTTCAAGAGAGCTATCGCCCTTGATCCGAATTATGCGACAGCTCATCAATGGTACGCCGAATATCTGGCCGCAATGGACCGCCGCGTGGAAGCGCTCGAGCAGATTCACCGCGCGCAGGAGCTGGATCCGGCGTCGGTCATCATCCGGGCGGACGAGGCATGGATTTTGTACTTCGCGCGTGATTACGACCGGGTGATTGCGAAAAGCGAACAGGCCATTGGGATGGATGCGCACTTTGGGGAAGTCTACTATTATCTGGCGGCGGCTTACGAGCAGAAGGGGATGTACCGCGAAGCGATGGGCGCTTTTCAAAAACACGCGGAACTGATGGGCTATAACACGCCGCGCGGCGAAGCGATTCGAACCTCCGTGATCCTTCATGCCGAAGACTATTGGTGGAAACGCGCGTCGATTGAACGACTGCCGGGAACAGGGTCGGCGTCGGAGGGCCAGCTGGCCGAGGCGCTAGCGCAACTTGGCGAAATAGATGAAGCGATCGCGCTGCTGGAGAGGCGCTTCGCCGCGCATGGTTATCAAATAATGTATCTGAAAGTTCATCCCAATTTCGACCGCCTTCGCTCCGATCCACGATTCGTAAAACTGATGCGCCACATCAGACTTGAGCCGTAAGCCGGCTGAAATCCAAGAGGTAAAATGAACGACTCGATTTTGCGTCAAAATCTCGTTGAGTCGCTGCGTGGAGGCCACGCGCACGTCACGCCCGAACAGGCTCTGGACGGTCTCGGCGCCGCGTTGCGGAACGCGCGACCGGCGAACAGCCCACACTCGGTCTGGGAAAATCTCGAACACATGCGTCTGGCGCAGGAAGACATCTTGCGCTACACGATTGACGCCTCGTGGGTCTCGCCCGATTTTCCAGAAGGCTACTGGCCGAAAGAGACCGGCGAATTGACCGAAGAGGCATGGGTGGCTTCAGTGGCAGGTTTCTTCGCCGACCTCGAAGCGGTCGTCAAACTGGTCGAGGATCAGAATCTGGATCTGACGGCTGAGATTCCACACGGCGAAGGGCATACGTATCTGCGCGAAATTCTGCTGGTCGCCGATCACAACGCTTATCACCTGGGCCAGATTGTGCAGATACGCAAAGCTCTCGGCGATTGGGGAGGGTGATGGTGAGAACGCTCGCCCCCGCTATTTCGGCGCGCGCCGCCCTTTCATTTCGCGCAACAAGGCTTCCGCCTCTGGCTTCGGCGCCCCGCCCAGCGATCGGCAACGCGCGATGTCGGCTTCAGCCTCCATCGGCTTGCCTTGCGCCAGCCACGTGACGCCGCGACTGCAGTAAGCGCCGGCCATCCTTGGGTCGAGTTTCAACGCCTGATCGTAATCCGTAATCGCCTGCCTGAAATCCCCTTTCGCAAACCAGACAGCGCCGCGATGGCTCCAGGCTGCAGCCAGTCTCGGATCGAACGTGAGCGCGTGATTCAAATCGTCCAGGGCGCTCTCGACGGCGCCTAGCGCCAGATGCGCCCTGCCGCGATTGCTGTGGAAATCCGCCTGACGTGGAGCCAGCGCGATGGCGCGGTCGAAATCGGCGATCGAGCCATCCAGATCGCCCGTCTCCTGCCGCGTCAGCCCACGATTGTTCCAGGCGTAGGCGTTGCGCGCGTCCAGCTTGAGCGCCCGATCGCAATCAGCCAGCGCCTCCGCGTATTCGCCCCTCCGGTATCGCAGTCCGCAACGATTGCCCCACGCCTCGGCGTTGCGGCGATCCAGCCTGATGGCCACATTGACATCAGCTAGCGCGCCGCCCAGGTCGCCGGCGCGTTGTCGAGCGGCGGCCCGATTGTTATAAGCTCTGGTATCGCCAGGGTTGATCGCGATGGCTTGATTGAAGTCATTGATGGCGGCTTCAGAGGCGCCTAACTCACCGTGAATTTTGCCGCGGTTGATATAAGCGTCAAGGTAGCGCGGATTGAGTCTGATGGCTTCGTTAAAATCTTTGAGCGCGCCCGCGAGATCGCCCTTGCTTTGCCGGGCCACACCGCGGTTGTACCGAGCTACAGACGATTGCGAGTCGAACGCGATTGCGAGGTCGTAATCTGCGATCGCGCGATCTATTTCGCCTTTCTCCATCCACGAGGCGCCACGCTCAAGATATGAGGTTGCCGAATCCGCTCGGGAAGTTTGCGCTTGCGCAACTGCCGCCGCAATTGGAAGCCAAAGTAAGAGGCCGAGACTGAAAATTATTCTTTGGCTGCGCATATTCTTTCCTCCTCGGATGATCTTTCGTAGTACCGCCTTCAGGCGGAAGCGTCTGGTATCGCGGAATGGATCTGTGGCCAACCCTTCCGACTAAAGGCGGCGCTACGAACAGTTCCTCTGTCTATTGAACAGTTGATTAACGAAGAACAAGGCGAGGCCGAATTGCTACGGCTCCGCGCCTTGTCCTAGAATGAGCCTGTCGTTGCGGACATTTTCAACGGCTCAATTCACAGCGGACGATAGCCCGGAGCTCTGGCCAAGTCTTTGGCGTACTTCAGGGAAACTTCAGGGAATTTTCAGGGGTGATTGCCCCGGGGAGCGATGTTATGAGCTATCATCCCAATCATATCTACGAATTCGGGCCGTTCCGGCTGGAAGCCGCCGAACATCTTCTACTCCGCGAAGGAGAAACTATTCCGCTTCAGCCTAAAGCCTTCGAGTTGCTCATGGTCCTGGTCAAACACCACGGTCATTTGCTGGGAAAAGATGAGCTGCTGAAAGCCGTCTGGCCAGATACGGTCGTCGAGGAAGTCAACCTGGCGAACAACATCTCGATTTTGCGAAAGGCGTTGGGCGTCGGTGAGAATGGACAGCGCTTCATTGAGACAGTGCCCAGGCGCGGTTATCGCTTCGTCGCGCCGGTGCGAGAGTTAAGCGGTGATGAACGGAAGCTATTGGGGAAACGCTACACGGATAACTTCGAAGCTTATCAGCTTTATGTGAAAGGCCACTTCTTTTGGGATAAACGGACAGAAGAAGGGATTAAGAAAAGCATCGAATACTTCGAGCAAGCGATAAAGCTCGACCCAAGCTACGCCCTCGCTTACGCGGGGCTGGCCGTCTCCTATGTCACCACCGCCTACCGGGAAATGGTTCCGCCCGCCGAGGCTAGCTCCCGAGCCGAGGCGGCGGCGAGAAAGGCGCTCGAGATTGATGAACAGCTCGGCCAGGCCCATTCCGCGTTGGGCGTCCTGCATTTTCGCAACCTGGATTGGCCGGAAGGAGTCAGAGAATTCCAGCGGGCGATCGATCTCAACCCGAGTTATTCGACCGCCCATATGTGGTATTCATACTATTTGATGGCCCTGGGGCGGTTTGACGAAGCCGTCGCCGAGGCGAAGCGAGCCCAGGAGCTCGATCCGCTTTCGCTTATCATCAACACACAGACTGGAACGCCATTTTTCTACATGCGCAAATACGACCGGGCCATCGAACAATATCAGAAGGCTCTCGAGATGGACCCGCAGTTCCCACCAGCCCGATATTGGCTTGGTCGAGCGTATACGCAAAAAGGCGCCTACTCAGAAGCGATTGAAGGCCTCCGGCCGACGGTCGCCGCCAATCCGCGACTCAGGGCTTACATCACGCCACTCGCATACGCCTATGCCGTGTCGGGTCAGCGAAGCGAAGCTGTCAAACTTCTCGATGAGTTGCGCGAGCAGGCAAACCAGCGATCCATCTCGGCCTATTACATAGCCCTGATTTATGCCGGTTTGGGCGAGAAGGATCTAGCGTTCGTCTGGCTGGAGAAAGCTTATGAGGAGAACGCGGATGGCATCATTTTCCTCAAAGTAGAACCGGGGTTTGACGGGCTGCGCTCGGATTCGAGGTTCCATGACCTGTTGCGACGTATGCGCCTTACGCCGTAGCAGATCAGCACGTTACATGCAAGATGGCGTTTGTATCTTCAGGGTTCTCTTGCAGCGACTGAATCGCTTCGACGGTCGGCAGGACGACCAGTTTGATCTTGCGCGCTCTTGCCTCGCGCTCCACCTCGTCCATCACCGGTAATTTGCCATATGCCCCTGTGCCGACGATCAGTTGGCGGCATTTCCAGGGGATTTTCTCTTCAATCGACAGCGGCGTGTGACCGAATTCGTCTCTGAATTTTTTTGAAGCTTTCTTCTGACGCTTACTCACCTCGCCGCGATCAATCACCACATCGTGCTCGTAGGTCGCGCCGTCAATCCGAATCGCCCCGAATGAGAATTCTTCGAAACGCATATGCGCCTCCAATAAAAATGATATGTCCGGGGAGACTCGATCATCAAGGCGCCGGAAGTTGCTGGTGTTGACAAATTAGATCTAGCAGACACAGGTACGAGAACTCATATCGCATCCGAATTTTTGAATCACTTCCCGCCACTTTCCTCATAGTCGTCGTTTTCCGCCTATGAATCCCTGCCATTTAGGGCGTTTTTCCAAGCCGGCTGCGGACCGAACAGGCAATGGAATAAATGTTGCGCTGATGGATGCAGGACTTTTGTTCAATCGCTTTGGATTGTGCTCCAAGCCATGGTTCGGCAATTTTTTTGTAAACAGGAGGGAAAAAATATGAAAATCAGAGCAGCGTTTTTCACGCTTGTGTTTTTCAGTCTATCACTCGCGATATTCGCCCAGACGAGTCGCGGCACGGTCAATGGTACAGTCACCGATCCGACCGGCGCCGTGATCTCCGGCGCTCAGGTCACGCTTACCAACACGGCTACGACAGTCAGCCGATCGACCGTCACAAACAGTGATGGTATTTACCGCTTCGACGCGGTTGACCTTGGCGACTACACGATCAAATTCACGGCGACCGGATTCGGAGAGGTCGTCAAATCCAATGTCGTCGTCAGCGCCAACCAGATAGCCGCGATCGATGCGCAGATGCAACTTGGCGCGCAGTCTCTTTCGATCAGCGTGACTGCGGAATCCGGCGCGTTGTTGCAAACAGAAGCCCCGGTGCGTGGGGGCAACATTGATTCGACGCGCATCACCGAGTTGCCATTCGCTTCGCGCAACCCGGCCATGCTGGCGCTCACTCTGCCCGGCGTCTCGACCAACCGCTTCGGGTTCGGCGTCGGCACTTTTTCGGTCAACGGCGGGCGCGGGCGCTCGAACAACTTCCTGATCGACGGGACCGAGAACAACGACATTTCGGTCGCCGGTCAGGGATTCCAGATCAAAAATCCCGACGCCGTGCAAGAAGTTTCGGTGCAAACCTCCAATTACGACGCGGAGTTCGGACGCGCCGGCGGCGCGGTGGTCAACGTCATTACCAAACCCGGCGGCAGTAAATATCACGGCACGGCCTCGTGGCAGTACGACACGACGCGCGATGACGCGATCACCAACACGCAGTCACTGTCCGCGGATATCCGCAAGCGCGGCTACCCGCCCTATGGCACGGAGCACATCTTCGCCGGCACTCTCGGCGGCCCGGTTAGATTGCCGTTCTATGACGGCAAGGACCGCACCTTTTTCTTCGCCTCGTATCAAAACCAGCGGCAGGCGTCGAACACGGTCGCTACCCCGTTGACGCCCACGGCCGCCGGCCGCGCGACCTTGCGCTCGATCTTCCCGGAAGGCATGAACCCGCGCGTCGATACTCTGCTCAACCTCACGAGCGGCGCGGTAGGTGTGGCGAATCCGACGTTGATCGACAGCGGCCCAGGCCGTCTCCCGGTCGAATTTGGCCAGGCGGTGACATCGTTCGCTCAAAGCTTCGTCGAGCCGCAAATCCAGGCCCGCATCGATCACAAGGTGAGCGAATCATCGCAACTTTCGGCGCGCTACCTCTTCGCCGATCAGAACGCGCCCGTCGGCGGCGCCACACTCGGCCTGCCGGGTTTCACTACCAGTCAGGCCAACCGCTTCCAGAATTTCCTGATCAGCGAGACGCACGTCTTTTCTCCGAGCGTGACCAACGAAGTACGGCTCTCCTACAACCGGATCGCGCTGGCCTTTCCGCTCGACCCGCCGCTCGCCCTCGCCCTTACGCTGCCGAACATCACCATTGCCGGCGTTACTGACAATGGGGCGGGCTACAACATCGGCATCCAGACCAACCTGCCGCAAGGCCGCGTGGCCAACAATTACGTCATCCAGGACACGATCACTTATCTCCGCGGCTCCCAAACCTTCCGCGGAGGCTTCGACCTGCTCAAACAGCGCTCGCGCCAGTTCGCGCCGATCAACGAGCGCGGATCGCTCATCTACAATGCGGGCGGCGGCTTAACAGGATTGGCCAACTACATTGATGACCTCTCCGGATCGGGCGGCTCGGCCAATCGCGATTTCGGCAGCCCGGCCTATTATCCTGAGCTGTTCCGGCAGGCTTACTTCTTTCAAGATCGCTGGCGCGTGAGCGAATTGCTCACGCTCACTCTGGGCGTCCGCTACGAGAATTTCGGCAACCCGGTCAACTCGGTGCGCACGGCGGCTTTCACCGGTCTGTTCAATGTCGACCCGGTGACCTTGCAGGGGCCGTACACGCAGCCGAGCAGGGCGGCGGACGATAACAACAACTTTGCGCCGACCATCGGCGTCGCCTTCTCCCCGTCGTTCCAGAAGGGGTTCCTGGGCGCCATCTTCGGCGACCGGAAGAGCGTGATCCGCAGCGGCTACCAGATCGGCTACGACTCGTTCTTCAATAACATCGCGTCGAACGCGGCCACGTCGTCGCCGAACGTGGTAGCGACTCGGAACGTCGCGCCGACCACTACCGGCGCGAACCGTGGCCTCCCCAACCTGTCGGGCCTGTTACCGACCACCGCGCGCGCGCTTACGCCGCTCGACGCGCAAAACCTGGTCGACCCGAACCTGGTCAACCCCTACTACCAGCGATGGTCGCTGGGCATCCAGCGCGAGTTGCCCGGCTCGCTGATAATCGACGTCTCCTATATCGGCTCGAAGGGAACGAAGCTTTACGCCAACGAGGAGCGCAATCCGCAAGTGCCGACTAATCTGCAGATCACGCCTCCAGGCTTCAACGGCCCTACCCAGGGGCGGTTCGACAATGTACAGGGCAGTCGCGTCATCCGCTCCAACAGCGGTTCGTCCAGTTATAATGCCGGCCAGGCGCTGGTGCAACGGCGGATCTCGAAAGATCTGATGTTGACCGGCTCTTACACATACTCGAAGCTGATTGACAACGGCAGCGAGATCTTCGCTTCGGCTGGCCTTACCAACTCCTCGCTGCCGATCATTCCTCTCATCTTCGGCGGCGAGCGCAATGAACGCGCGGTTTCGCTCTTCGACCGCACACACCGCGCGGTCTTCACCTACGTCTACGATCTGCCGTTTATGCGCGAGCAGCGTGGCGCGCTGGGCCGCATCGTCGGCGGGTGGCAGCTCTCCGGCATTACGACATTCGAGAGCGGGGTGCCGTTCACAGTGGTCAATGGCGTAGATTCGAACGGATTTGTCGGTAACAACGATCGTCCGGACTTCAACCCGAACGGGCAGAAAGGCGTGAGGGCGATTCCGGCTACCAAGGACAGCCCAAGCTCGACCGGTTTCGTCAATCCGGACGTGATCATCGGCAGGACGTCGGCCGGCGCGAACATCTTCGCGCCCATAGACCCGGCGACGGCGCGTTACGTCGGTTTGGCTGCGGGAAGCGGACGCACGGGCACGCTCGGACGCAACACCGAGCGGACGAAGGGGACCAACAACTTCGACTTCACTGTGCAAAAAGAGGTCCGAGTCAGAGAAGGGCTGGGACTCCATTTCCGCACCGAATTCTTCAACATCTTCAATCACCCGCAATACGGTATCGGAAGCATCAGCCCATTCTCACCGGCTGGGTCAGGGCCGTCGGCCACCGTCTTTACGTCGCCGGCCGGACAATTCCTGCAACCGCAGTTTGGCGATGGCGGCGGGCGCGTGATCCGTTACCAGTTGAAACTAACCTTCTAAATCGAAATACATCGTCTCACACGTAGGGGGCGGGTATTCCCCGCCCCCTACGCATTGATCACGAACGCGGGCGGGGAATACCCGCCCCTTACGCGCGGTACAATCAGTAAATCACGAAAATGTCGCGATCTACTGACTGCGTCAATTACATCGCCCCTTCATCAGCGGACGGCCCATAGAGTGGAGGCACGGGAACGTCGTTGAGCCTCAGATAGACGGTGAACTGCCCGCGATGATGAATGATGTGGTTCATCACGAAGCCCCTCAGCACTGCGATCTTAGGCAACGTCATCAACGTGACGCCGCCCTTGAGCAGAGACCAGGGTTTGAGCAGTTCTTGATCGCTCGCCGCCGCGATGGCGTCGCGCGCGGCGGCGACATTCTGGTCGAAATACTCCAAGAGTTCCTCTCGCGATCCCTTCCCTTCCCATTTAATCGACTCGCCGTCCACCGGGGCCAGATCCAAGGAATCCCGGTTTATGGTATAGACAGTCCAGCTCGGCAGGTTGGCCAGGTGATTGGCCAACCACCCCATAGTCCCTGACTTCTCGTGGGGCTTCCAATCGAATTTGTCGTCGGGGACTCGCTCCAACGCCTTCCGCGTGTTGGCCATCTCCTGATCGAATTCGGGTAGCAATGACGCGCTAATAGACATAATTTTCCTCCTGTCAAAGGATTGTTTGTTTACGCCGATGGATTGTCCTCCCGGCGCAGTTGCGTGAAAATCGTGATAGAAGCGTTCGGTGTACGCATCGGGCAGTTCATCGTTTGATCATAGACTCCGCGCCAGACGCGCTCCCAGCCAGACCGCCACAAATCCGAGCAGGACTCTGCCCACTGAATTGAGCGTCGCATTGGCTCCTCCGGCTAATTCCCATGCCTCTAAAAATCCTGACGCATGTCGTCGAGCGCGGGAAATCTCCGCCGCCAATCGAGTAGCGGCTCCAATTCCACTTGCGCCTCGATCCAGCCCTCTTCGACTCCGGCGTCGGCCATGACGCGCCCGTGCGGGTCGTAAACAATACTGCGCCCGGAGTGGTAATGCTTTGGGTCCTCGCCGCAGCGGTTGACGCCGACGACGTACGCCAGATTCTCAATCGCGCGCGCCTTGAGCAGCGTCACCCAGTGGTCGTCGCGCAAGGCGGGCCAACTGGCGATGACGACGATCAAGTTTGCGCCATGCGCAGTCGCCCGGCGAAAATGCTCGGGGAATCGCAGGTCATAGCAAATGAACGGCGCCACTGTGAATTCCTGATATTCAAAGAGACATACCCGGTCGCCCGCATCGTAATGCTCCGATTCGCCTCCCAGCCTGAAAGGCTGTAACTTGGAATAGCGCGCAACCTCTTGACCTTCAGGCGAATAGACGACGGCTTCATTTCGTCCGCGTCCGGTCTTTTCGTCCTTCATAACCACGCCGCCCATCAGATAGATGTCGCGCTCAGCCGCCGTGCGAGAGAGGAAATTCTGTGTCTCGCGCGATTCGTCGTGAATCGCGGCGACGTTCATGCTGAAGCCCGTCGCGAACATCTCGGGCAAAACGACCAGCGCGCCCGCCGACGTATTAACGCTATCCAGCAGCGAAAGAACCTTGTCGTGATTAGCGGCCTTATTCTCCCAAACGCTGTCCAGTTGTAGACCGACGATTTGCATTGTCATCACCCCTTGCTTGTAATGTTTCGTATCCCGCGAGCCAGCCTCCCGACGCCTTCGGCCACCGTCTCCGGCCGCAGAGCGCCGTAAGCGACGCGCAGGTAACACCCATTCTCCATCCCGAACGCGTCGCCGGGGATCGCCGCCACGCCGTGCTCTTTGATCAATCGCTCGACCAACGCCAGCGGCTTCATCTCAGTGTCAAGTTTCAGGAAGAAATAGAACGCGCCGTCAGCAGGCGGAACGATTAGACAATCACCGAGCGCCGCCAATTCGTTCATGACCATCTCGCGGACCGAAGCGAGGCGTTCGACATGCGCGCGGCAATACCCTGCGCCGACTCGCATCGCGCCGACCGCCGCGAACTGCGAGACGACCGGCGGGCAGATCAGAACCGTGTCTTGAATCTTGTTGACGGCCTCGAAGAGATGTTCGGGGATGACCATCCACCCGATGCGCCAGCTCGCGAAGCCGTATGCCTTCGAGAGCGAATAGAGCGAGATCGTGTGCTCGCCGCACCCCTCGATTGATCCGGGCGAAAAATGTCTCGCCCCGCCGTAGGTGAAATATTCGTAAGCCTCGTCGCTGATGTGATAAACGCCGCGTGCGCGGCAGATCTCGTTCACCTCGCGCAGCGACGATTCGCTGTAAACGGCGCCCGTCGGATTGTTCGGCGAGATCGTCACGACAGCGCGCGTTTTGTCGGTGATCGCCTCGGCGATCAGGTCGGGTCGAAGCAGATAATTTTCGTCGGTCGGCGCAAGGACGGCGCGGCAATTGGCCATCGTGATCGCCATCTCGTGGTTGAAGTAATAGGGTTTTTGAAGAATGATCTCGTCGCCCGCGTCGGCGACGGCCAGCAGCGCGTTGATGAAAGCCATATTGCCGCCCGCCGTCACCACGACGCGTCCTCTCTGATTGGCGGACTTCACATCTATTCCGTTTTCGTCGAGCAGCTTCGCCTCGATCAGTTCCAGCAACTGCGGGACGCCGTAGACGGCCTGGTATTTATGCAGTTCGGGGTTGGCGAGAAACTCGGCAATCTGGTCGAAGGCTTGCCGTGGCGGCGGGTAAGAGACCACGCCCTGACCGAGCGAGATCGCTCCCGGATTATTTCGCATCAATTCGCCGACCACCGGGATGATCGGCGTTTGCACTCTCTGCAATCGTAAAGATTCTTGCGTCATTTCAGATGAAGAGGGGGAGACGGAGAGACTATAGCATTTAAGGGAAAGCGTCTCAGCCACGAATGAACACGAATATCCATGAATCGGGACAAGGGAATGGACAACAAATGGATCATAAGATCAAGAAAAAGATTCGTGGTCATTAGTGTTCATTCGTGGCTCCTTTCTTATGAAGCGTCTTCCAGGCATCCACATACCTTTCAGTCTTCGGATTCGACTCGTTCCACTTCGGCGGCTCGGCGTTGTCCGCGACCGTCAGGAGCGCGAGCGCGATCATCCGGTTAACCTTGGCCAGGTTCGCGTAATCGATCTTCTCCCAATGATCGCCGACATTGTGATAGTCGGGATATATGAAAGCGACGCAGAGCGTGTGCGCCGGGATTCCGGCGTTGGCCAGCGCCTGATTGTCGCTGCGAGAGAAAAACGCGTCACTGTTCTTCTCGCTCTTGTAGACGTCGACCCCGGTCCTTTCGCCGGCGGCGCGAAAGATCGGGCCGAGGTCGGTGAAGTCGAAACCGGTGAGCGTCGCGGAATTAAGCCGCGGCCCATCGCTGTCGTCGGTGCGCCCCAGTTGTTCGAGGTTGACCATGGCGACGGTCTTTTCGAGAGGAAAGACGGGATGACGGGCATAGTAGCGCGATCCCTGCAAACCCTTCTCTTCGCCGAACCAGGCGATAAAAACGACGCTGCGCTTCGGCCTCTGTTTCATGCTGGCCAAGGCAGAAGCCAATTCGATCACTGAGACCGTCCCGCTGCCGTCGTCGTTCGCGCCGTTGTTGATGCGGTCGCCTTCGCCCGTTGGCCGAACGCCGATGTGATCGTAATGAGCGGAGACGATCACATAACTGTCTTTCAGCGCCGGATCGGAGCCGCGCAGCAGGCCGACAACGTTACGCAGCTTGACGACCGGCTTTTCCGAAATTCCATTCGCCCCATCCGCCTTATCTGATTGCTGTTCAACGTTGACGCCGAGCCTGACTAGTTGGTCGGCGCGCGCGCGCATCCTCTGCTTGCCGTCGTCAACAGTCAGTTCGACAAAGTTGTCCTTGACCGGCCCGACGCTCCATTCCGAAGTCTGAAAATATCCTCCGCTACTGGCGCTACTGGCGCCACTGGCGCCACTGGCGCTACTGGCGCTACTGGCGCTACTGGCGCTCCCGGCGTCGCCCACAGGCTCCAGACCGGCTCGGCGGAACTGCGCGGCGATGTATTCAGCCGCGACCTCAAGACCGCGCGATGGAGTGTTGCGCCCTTCGAGCAGATCGGACGCGATGAAAGAGAGATGGCCGCGCAACGAATCCGGCGAGATGCTATCGAGCGCGGCCCTGATTTCAGGCTGGACTTCGGGCGGTATGGTTGTGGCGTCCTTCCGGACCTGCGCCTTGTCCTGACGACCGCCCGGTTGTGGCGACGCGTGCTTGCGCCGCTGCGATAACGATAACCCCTGCGGCGCGAGGCAGGAGGCCACGACCATAATGATCAAAAAACTGCGAGTCGCGCTCTTCTTAAGCCAGAAACGCGCTGTCCGTATTTCGCTCATCCCTTTCTGTTCCCTTCAAATGCCCTCAGCCGTTAATCTCGAAGCCATCGCTCCAAACATAAGCTTGAATGCGGGCAAGCTCGCCTTCTTTGGATTTATTGTCCTTGAGGCTGTGCTCCATCCCCACCAAGCCTTTGAAGCCTTTGCCGTAAATGCGCATTCGGATTGGATAATCTTTTTCAGAAGTTGAGTGACGATATTGCGGGTGTTCGACTCATCACAGCCAAAACGCTCACTCCCATATAAACCATCCGGGGCAAATATGAAAGGCGAGGATTGCGGAATGTAGGGAGTAGGGAGCGGGGGAGGGGAACAACTTCTTTGACCCCATTCCCCACTCCCCACTCCCTACTCCCCTAGTTCAATCCGCAATCTTCTATTTCCAGTCCGGCTTCATAAACTCCACACCGATCGGCTCTCCGTCGGAGTCAGATACATCGGATTGAGTGGAACTGCGATAGGTCACGATCACCGGCTTGGCCGGATTGATTGCGCCGCAGGTTATCGAGGTCGGGACATCGGAAGTGTATCTGACGAGAATGAGTTGGCTCGATCGCGTCGTGCGGAACTTGAAAGAACGCGGCTCGGTATTGACCGTCAGCGTGACGCCAGCATCGTCGCAATCGATCCGCGTCAGAAGGCCGCGAACCTGATCGCCCTGGAAACGCTGGCCGGGCAACGGCGGAGACGTCGAAGACAGAGGCGCCCCGTCGCCGCGCGTCTCGCCCTCAGCCTTTATTTTCGCCAATCGCTCTTCGATCATCGCAATGTTTTCGAGCATCGAACTCGCCCGCTCGCGGATTTCCGATTTCCCGGCGCCGGCCAACTTCAGCGCGGTTTGACGCGCGGCGGCGTAATCTTTCCGCCTCAGTTGAATTTGCGCCAGCGTGTAGACGATGTCTTCGCGACGAGGCGCGAGCGAAATCGCGCGGTTGATTAGGTTGATCGCCTCGTCCAGGTCCTTGCCCCGAACCATGTCGATGAACGCGAGCAGTTTGTAGGTGTCCGCGAATTCAGGGTTGAGTTTGCGCGCGAGCCCGAGCGCCGCGCGCATCTCCTTGACGGACTCTTCGGGAAGATCAGATACATACAAGCTCTCGCCAGCCAGCTCGCGGTGGATAGCGTAGGCATAGTAGTAATGCGCCAGGTAATCTTGCGAACCGGCTTCGATCGCCCGCCGGAAGTGGCGCTGCGCCTCGGCGTAGCGGTTCTGCCGTAGCCTGAGCGTTCCGAGCGATTGATGCGCAAACGCCAAGCCAGGATCAATCGTGAGCGAACGGTTGAGAAGCTCCTCGCCATCATTGGAGCGTTGGATGCGCCATAGCAGGTCCCCCAGATAAGCCTGAACCTCGGCCTCGCCCAATGGAGCGGTCGGCGCCTCCGCCTCGGATCCGAGTTGTTGGTCGAATGTCACGTCTTCTGTCGGATACCTGCCCTGGCCGATGTAATTTCTCAACTCCTGTTCGATCGTCGCGTAACCGGTTTGAAAGGCCTGCTTGAAACTGAGGTCAGCCGGTTTACCCTGCGCCAACGAGTTGATGAACCGGCGGAATTGAGACCGCCTTACGCCCGGGCGCAGCAGGCAATGTGTGAGCGCCCACGACTCGGCGTAAAAGAGGCTCTTCTTGTCGTTCTCGATGTAAAACGGCGAAGCCTGATCGACCGCCAGCAGGGTTTCGAGAGGTATCAGCGGGCGCTCGCGCAACAGCCTCGCATGACTCGCGATGACGCCGCCGAGCCGGCCCGTCTTCCCGCCGCCGGTCACTTCAAAAGTGCTGAAATATTCAGCCAGCCCTTCGCTAATCCATGTCGGAAGAGGGGTCGGAAGAGGGGTCGGAAGAGGGGTCGGAAGAGGGTCGCCAAGAGGCGCGGAAAGCGAGTCGCCGCTCGTCAACGCGTGGACGTATTCGTGAAAGATGACCGCATAGGGATTGGCCTCGCTCCGCCCGGCGGCCAGCGCGATGTAAGCCACATCGCCGCTGGATTGAAAATGTCCCGACACTTCGGCCGGTTTGCCCTGGTGGAGCGGCTTGAACGGTCTGTACGCCGAATCATTTTTGAAGACGATGACGGTGATCGGAACGGAAGAATTGATGACCGAAGGCGAGAAGATTTGCGAGAAGATTTGCGAGAAAGCCTCGCGGAACTGTTCCAGGCGCATCCCAACGTTGCGAATCTCTTTTTCTCTCGCGTCGCCGATGAGCGTGAAATGTGTCGATTGCGCCTTTAGCCAGACATCCCTCGCCGCCGCCGAGCCGGGTTCGGTGGCGAGGTGAAACCAGACCGCGACGAAAAGCGCGAAGGCGAAAGCGAATGTGACGACATGACGCCGCATAGCGATTCCTCAGGAAAATCAACCACGAAGAAACGAAGAACACTAAGAAGAACGGAAGAAATCTTAGTGTTCTTCGTTTCTTCGTGGTTGATTTTCATTCTTTCCGAGCGCCGACCACTTTGGCTTGTCTCCGACAAGCGATACAATCACGGCCATTGCCTGACAATACCGTACCACATTTTACTCACTTAACCGGAGGAAACATGAAATTCATCGTCCCGATTTTTATCGTCGCCGCTCTCATGCTCACCGCGCTCAACGACGGGGCGGCGTCAGGACAGAAGCAAAAGCCAGAACCCGAGGCCGACATCGTCTTCAAAAACGGCAATATCTACACCGCCAATGACGATAAACCGAAGGCCGAGGCAGTCGCGGCCAAATACGGCAAGGTCGTCTTCGTCGGATCGAACGCCGAGGTGAAGAAATACGAGGGCAAAGGCGTGAAGGTCATCGACCTGAAAGGCGCGACGGTCGTGCCCGGTCTTGTAGACTCGCACTATCATTTCTCAGGCGTGGGGTTCCGCGAGATGAACCTTAACCTGGAAGGGACGACGAGCCTCGAAGATTTTCTGGCCAAAGTCAAAGCGCGTGTCGACAAGGCCAAGCCGGGCGAGTGGGTGACGGGGCGCGGCTGGATCGAGACATTCTGGAAGCCCCAGGTCTTCCCGACCCGATGGGATCTGGACAAGATCGCTCCGAACAATCCGGTCTTCCTGACGCGCGCCGACGGCCACGGCGCTGTCGCCAATAGCGCGGCTCTCAAGATCGCTGGCGTAGACCGTGACACCGAAAGCCCTTTCGGCGGCGAAATCATGAAAGACAAGAAGACCGGCGAGCCGAACGGAATGCTTTTAGACCGCGCGCAACCTCTGGTCACAAGCCATGTTCCCTCCACTACCAGCGCCGATCTCGAACAGGCGTTGATCCTGGCCGACAAGCGCAGCCTCTCGCTCGGCTGGACGCAAATCCAGGACCCCGGCGTCTCGTGGGATCAGATCGAGGTGATGAAGAAGCTGCTCAGCGAAAAGAAGCTGAGGATTCGGCTCTACGAAGCAATCCGCGGCCCCGGCGCTGACGCCCAACGACTGCTGCGCGAAGGTCCGACGGTCGGCCTCTATGACGGCCACCTTACGATTCGCGCAATCAAAGTGGTCATTGACGGCGCGCTCGGTTCCAAAGGCGCGGCGCTGCTCGAGCCATATGCCGATTACGACACGGCGGGTTTCCTGACGCAAAAGGAAGAAGAAGTGCTGCCAATGCTCCAGGACGCGCTGCGCAAAGGCATTCAGGTCGAAGTCCACGCCATCGGCGACCGCGCCAATCGCACGATCCTCGATTGGTATGAAAAAGCGTTCAACGAAACGCCGATGATCGAACGCCAGGATCGGAGCGACCCGCGCTGGCGCGTCGAACACGCGCAAATCGTCCACCCCGACGACATCCCGCGCTTCGCCAAACTCAAAATCATCCCGTCAATGCAGCCCTCGCACGCCATCGGCGATTTGCACTTCGCCGTGAGCCGCCTCGGATTAAAACGGCTCGAGGGCGCATACGCCTGGCAGACTTTCCTCAAACAGGGCAATATCATCGCCGGCGGTTCCGACGCCCCGGTCGAACGCGGCGAGCCGATGATCGAATTCTACGCCGCCGTCGCGCGCAAGGATCAGAAGGGATATTCCGGCGAAGGCTGGCACCCCGAACAGGCCGTGACCCGCGAACAGGCGTTGAAGATGTTCACCATCTGGCCCGCGTTCGCGGCCTTCGAAGAGAAGTCCAAAGGTTCGATCGAAGTCGGGAAATTCGCCGACCTGACCGCGCTCTCAGCCGATATTATGAAGATTCCTGAGATGGAGATTTTGAAGACGCGATGCGTGATGACAGTGATCAACGGCGAGGTAGTGTGGGAGGCTGGACGATAGGGACGATAACGACGGGGCGAAGAGGAAATGTCGCCTCTTCGCCCCGTCAGGTTTATTTCACCAGCGTCATTTGCTGGCTAATTCCGATTTTGTCACCTGGAAGACGTCTTTGTCGGTCGTGATCGTCTTGTTAAGGACGTTATCTGTAATTATTATCTGGACGTCGTAGAAGCCCGGCTTGAAGTCCTTGAGCGGGATCAAGCGCGCCAGCGTCATCTGCTTGCTGTTGATCGTGCTGAGTCCGTTCTTGCCGTCCTCTTTGATCCGCATGATCTCTTTGCCTTTTTGCGTGATCAGGTATTCGATGTCCGTGCTCGGTCGCAGCGTCGCCTGGTCGATGCCGACGTTGTAAACCTGCATGTAAATGCCGAGGGTCTGGTCCTGTTTGAATTCCGCGGTCGCGTTCGTCATCACTTTGAGCGAGCCACGCACGAACTGTCCGCTCGGCAGACGCCCGTTGAGCGGATAGATCTGAGAAGCCAGGATCATGGTCGATGTCGAAAGTTGCTCTTCTTCGTACTTCGGAACTGTGAAGCCCTGCTTGAATACGTAGGTCTTTCCGCTGTTCACGTCGCGCACGACGAGATCGATCTTGTAATTGCCCGGCGCCAGCACGATGTTCTTTTCGTAGGCCGATTTCATCTGCATGCCGACGGTGAGGGCTTCGGGAGTGAAGCTCGAAGTCACGACGTCCTCGAACAGACCGGCGCGGCGCCCGGAGACGTTGGTGATCTTGGCGTAGATGTTAACCGCCGCCTGCGGCAACCCGCCGACCTCTTTGTAGACCAGGTCCTGATTTTCCAACTGGACGGCGAACGAAGTCATCACGGCGTTTTCGGTCACACGCATCATGTTGATGCTCATCGCCGCGTTGAGCACGTCGAAGCTGGGCTTCGGCAGATCGGATTCAGCGGCGGCCGCGAGGTCGTTGAATTTGACTTTCGGAGGCCGCGACAATTTGGCGAGCAGGTCGAGTTTTTCAAACGGATTGTCTTTTGCCCGCTGGCCGAAGAGTTGATTGCCCTGGTTGCCCCCGCCTAATCCGCCGTAAGCGATGCGGTCGGCCTTGCTCGTCAAACCGAGCTGTTCAGAAAGGGTCAAGCCAGCGTTCGGGGTGTAAAGCAGCGCGTCTTTTTCATCGGGGCTGCGCGCGATGCGGTATTCACCCGAACCGGTCGGGTCGACGAATTCGATCTCGACGTCCGAACCGACTCCCTCGATGTAACGATACCACCAGGTTTCGAAAGGATAGGTCGACGTTGTGCCGCCGCCTTCCCAGGCGGGGCGGTCGTAGCTGCCACCCGACGGATGCGATTCGATCTGATCGGCCTTGCCGAACATGATATAGATGCGCCCGCGGTCGGTCTTCCATCCGGGGATGCCGCTGGTGAAATGTTCGTTGGCGTAGGCGATGCGCTGGTAATACTCTTCGCGGTATTCGTTGACGTCGGTGTCGGGATCCGGATCGCGAATGAACCAGAACTGTTCGATGAATTGCTCGCGCTCGTCATCGGTCTTGAGCGAGTCGAAGACCTTGCGCTCTTCATCGGTGATAATCCAGCGGACGTCTTCGTCCTTCCAGCGTTTGTAAACGCTCTTGACCTTCTCCTCCTGGCTCTTCTTTGCCTTCTCTTTCTTTCTCTCTTCGTTCTTTTTGTCCTGCTTATCCTGTTGCTTATCGTCCTGGGCGAAGGCTCTGAAGGACGACACGACTAATGAAGAGAGCGACAGGGCGAAAATCAGAAACAGCGCGATGCGGCGCGCCGGCGTCCGTGCGAAAAATCGGTGTAGCATAAAGGTTTCTCTCCTCTCGGCGCCGCCTCACGCGGCCCCTTCCTATAGGATTTGTTTGGGATGTCGTTGTTAGAACGCGGGCGATGAGATCGCTTGCCCGTTTGCCGACAATTTTTCCCATTTAGCCCATCAAACAGTTCGGGAGCGCGACCAAATTCGGGATCGCTCAAGTTCTTACTCAAAAACCCGAGTTGGAAGGTTCGACGTAAACGAAGTGTACGCGAGGAGCGCAAATCGCGTCAAGCTGGCGTTTATCTAATGAAATGACCCCAAGCCCGGGCATAACTTTGACTCCGGAGCCCGACGCGAAAGTTTGACAAGGAACAAGGGCTTCTGTTAGCTTCACGACCTTGTTTTAACGCAGTTGATTGGTAGAATGACCGCGCTATGGTTCGAGTGGATTGTTCCCTGCAGGAAGATTCGAAAGGCCACGCTGGCGATCGCGCCCGTCGCAGAGTCCTGGCCGTCACGACGCTCGCATTGATTATCCTGAGCGCCTCGTGCGCGAGCCTGGTAAAAAGCAAGGACTATACAATCCCCAAACTGCTCACACCGCTGACCGACGCTAAATTCGACGACTTAATCAAGCAGCTTCAGCCCTTCACCGATCTGCAATCGCTTCGCACTTCACAGGCGCCTATGCTGTTCATCGATGCCACGACGTCTGAAAAATATCGCTTCGAAGCGGACTCGACTTTAATATTGCAGCGGCCCGATAAAATTCGAATGCTGATTCAGGTAAGCTTCGGGACGAGAATCGCGGACATGGTTTCGGAATCGAACCATTTCAGGGTCGCGATCTATAACCCTTCCGAATACCGGCAGTTTCTGCTCGGGACCAACGACGCGGATTACAGCGCATGGCTGGCAAAGCTCAAAGGGAAAGAGAAAGAGAGCGCGCTCTCTTCGGCGCGCCCTTTCCATTTCACCGAAGCCTTAATGATGCGCCCGATGGCCTTGAATGACCCGCGCTTCGTTTTCGGGATCGAGGAGACGCTTGTTAATGAGCCCGATACCCAGCCGGGAGCGAAAAAAGAGGCCAGAATTCTGCATAGTTACTATGTGATCTCGGAACTGGAAATCTCGCCCGAAGGGCAAGGGCCGGCGCGCGTCCGCCGCCGTTTCTGGTTCGACCGCGCGAACGGGGCGCGCTTCGCCCGCCAGCAGATCTTCGACCAACAGGGACAACTCGCGACCGAAGTTCTATATTCCGACTACAAGAAACTCAACTCCGGCAGCCAATCCGGTAGCCAATCCGGTGGTGAGGCCATCTGGCCGGGCGTAATCTGGGTCAACCGTCCTCACGACGGTTATATGGCGCGGCTGACTTTCAACGACGAGAAGTTCGAGATCAATCCCGACCTGCCGCCGAACACCTTCACGCTCAAAAACACCGAAAACTTCCGCGAGACCGATCTGGACAATCCGGAGAAAAGACCCTGAATTCAATGGACAATCTGGTTCTATCGAACATCCGGCAGCGCCCCACACGCACGCTGATCAGCACATCCGGCGTGGCGCTGGGCGTGATTCTGGTCCTTCTCATTACGGCGCTGGTGCGCGGCATACTCAATGACAAAGCCAGGCGCGAGCAGGGAGTCGGGGCCGAGATTCAATTCTATCGCATGGGGGCGCAATCGCTTTCAACGTCGAACGCCATGCCGCTCGACGTTCGATACGCCGACCGCCTGAAAAAAATTCCGGGGGTGCGGATGGTCAGCCCCATCGGGCACTACGTGCAGAGCGGAAACACAGGAATCGGCGTCGAGATGGTTGACGCGATCGAGCTTGACACATATTCGGCGATCAGCAATCTGCGGATAGTCGAGGGGCGCGTCTTCCAGTCCGATGACGAGGTCATCGTTGACGAGTTCAGGGCCAGGCGCGGAAATATGGGCGTGGGCAGCTCGATTCAGGTCTTCGGCAAAACAATGAGGATCGCCGGAGTATATTCGCCGCAGATCGGGTCGAGGATAAAGATGTCGCTCGCGGCTCTGCAGCGCGCCCTGTCCCAGGAGAATAAATGTCTGGCGATACTGGTCAAAGTGGACGACGGAGTCGCCCCTGAAGAGGTCAAGCGCCGCATTGACGCCGAATTGCCTAACAACCAGGTCGTGCTGACGCGCGACATAGGCGTGAATTTCAGGAGCCAGATCCCAGGCATTCAAGGCTTCGTCAGAGCTGTCATGGGGTTGTCAACGGTCGTCAGCTCGCTCGTCATTCTGCTGGCCATGTATACGACGATCACCGAACGGACGCGCGAGATAGGCATTCTGAAATCGCTTGGCGCTTCGAAGACCTACATCATCGGCGTCATCGAAAAGGAGGCCATCGCGATCAGCCTGATCGGGGTCGTCGCCGGCCTCGTTGTGAGCCTGATCGCGGCTTTCGGGATCGAACACGCGACAACCTTGGTGCTAGAATTTCACTGGACGGGGATTTTGACGGCGGCCTTGATCGGACTCGGCGCGGGGGCGATCGGCGCGCTCTACCCGGCCGTGCGAGCGGCGAATCAAGACGCCGTGAAGGCTCTTTCTTACGATTAAGCGCTCAGGCGGAGATTTTGAGGTGTTTTCATTTTCCATTTACCATTTTCCGTATGTCATTCGCCGTCGGGTGGAAACGCGCGTGGCAAGCAATGACAAATGACAAATGTATTAGGGCAAATGGAAAATGAAAGGCGATCATTATCATTATAATGAAGGCGATTCTAAAAACTGAAGAATTGAAGATGGTCTACTGCGTCGGCAAAGTCGACGTAAACGCGCTGCGCGGAGTCAACCTCTCGGTCGCGCCCGGCGAATTCGTCGCGGTCATGGGGCCGTCCGGATGCGGCAAATCGACGCTGCTGCACATTCTGGGCGGCCTGCTCAAACCGAGTTCGGGTCGGGTCATAGTCGACGGCGAGGACCTGACTGCGATGAGCGACGCCACGCGCACCGATCTGCGCCGCCGCAAGATTGGATTCGTCTTCCAGCGGTTCAACCTCTTCCCGACGCTGACGGCGGAGGGGAATTTGAAATTGGCCGAGCGCATTCACGCCAACGGCAAGCCGTCCCTGGGCGGCGACGCCCGCCGCGAAATCTTGCGATTATTGCGTCTAGAAAATAAAATGCGGCATAAACCACTGGAATTGTCCGGTGGTGAGCAGCAACGAGTCGCAATCGCGCGCGCCATTATCAACCGCCCCTCAATCATTCTGGCCGACGAGCCGACTGGAAATCTGGACACGGAAAACTCTACAATCGTGCTGGATATGCTGCGGGAACTCAATCGGGAGTTCAAGCAGACGATCGTCATAATTACGCATAACCCCGAAGCCGCGGCAGTGGCTTCACGAACCATCGAGATGCGTGATGGGATGATCGTCGGAGAGCGTTGAAGTAGTGGGCAGTGGCACTATGAAGTCCCTTCTGGTCGGAATAAAAAACGTCGTTCTCTGGTCTTACGCCCGCGGGACGTGGCAGTACGACGCGCTCTGTCTGCTGATCGTGCTGACGGTATTTCTGGTCCCGAGCAGTTATTTTGGAGATCGTGATCGCGCGAAACCAAAATCGGCGAGCAACGCCGGCGAAACTTATGTCAAAGCCGTTGAGTTGGACGTTTTTTTGAAAAAGCGAAATCAGATCGAACTGTCACGGACTCCGGCGGAAGCGATGCGGCTCTATTTGCGAGACAAACTTGACAGGAACGTCGCAATAGACAAATTGGAGCATTTCACCTCTCCCGATGGGAAAGTGATTTATTGGGTCAGGTTCAAATGACGGTCCACCGGTTGTGCCCTTAAACGCCATACAGTATGGAGAAGTTTATAAATGAAAAAGCTTATGTTCCTGGCGATCATCGCGGGAATATCTCTTCTGCTTGCGGGATTTGATCACCGCGCTGACGCCAACACGCAACCCCAAATTTTAACCGGCATTCTCAACAAAATGGAGAAAGCCCATCAGGATTTGAAGAGTCTCAAGGCCGAGATGGTTCTTGAAAAAACAAACACCCAGATCGGTGTCACTGATTCTGAATACGGCCAGTTGATTTACAAGCCTGGCACGACGAAATCGAAACAGAAGCTGCGGATCGATTACACGAAACCCAGCAAGGACATCCTCGCGATTGACGGCGACAATTTCGTCTTTTACCAGCCGCGCATCAACCAGGCGTTTAAAGGTCTGGCGTCCAAGTACTCGAAAGGCAAGCAGGAAGGGCTCGCCCAATTCATCACCATCGCGCTGGACGGCTCGCTCAAGTCGGCGTCCGGTAGATACAACATCGGCTTCGTCAAAGACGAAATGGTCGATGGCGTGATGACCAGCGTGTTGCGCCTGACCCCGAAATCCAGCGACCAATTCGCGAGCTTTGACATCTGGGTCAATCAGCAGAACGGGTTCCCGCTGCGGTTTTCCGGGACCGAGCGCAATGGCGACCTGATGATGGTCACGCTCAAGAACCTGCAGTTGAATACGAACGTGCCCAACGACGCGTTCGCCCTGGACCTGCCGAGTGGCACTAAGATCGTGAAGTAGTTTCACACCTCTCAATGATCGGGGCGGTTGGCGCCCGCAACCGCCCCGAATTCTCCGATTCAATCTAACTCTCAACGGTCGTCGAATAAGGCGAGGCCCCCGCAACCTCTCCCTATTCGTTGGTAGCAACATACTCCCCGCCCCATTTCCTGACCTTTGAGATTTAACTGCGACAATAGCGTAGGGGCGGGTATTCCCCGCCCGCGTCCGCCATTAAGGAGATCGGGCGCGGAATACGCGCCCCTGCATTTTGATTGCGGTTATTTTTCAAACGCCAGCCCCGGTACTCGAACTCCCGATGAAAAATCTTCGCAGCAGCAAACTGAAAAGAATCGCGCGTGAAACAAAACTCCTGGTCAAAGGCCTGGCCTCGACCAGACATCCGATCCTGGCTCACGTCATCCCGATGCGCCGTTGCAATCTCTCCTGCGGCTATTGCAACGAATACGACAAGGTCTCGGAGCCCGTGTCGCTGGACGTGATGAAGGCGCGCCTGGACCGGCTGGCTTCATTCGGAACCTCCGTCATCACCATCAGCGGCGGCGAGCCGATGTTGCACCCGGAAATTTTCGAGATCATTTCGCACATCCGCTCGCGCGGGATGATGGCTGGGCTGATCAGCAACGGGTATTACATGTCACGCGACAACATCGAAAGATTGAACCGCGCCGGACTCGAATATCTCCAGATCAGCATCGACAACGTCAAGCCCGATAAGGTCTCGCAGAAGAGCCTCAAGGTGATTGACCGCTACCTCGTCCACCTCTCTCAATACGCCGGATTCCACGTCAACATCAATTCGGTGATCGGCGGCGGAATCAAAAATCCGGAGGACGCGCTGGTGGTGGCCGAACGCGCGATCGAACTCGGCTTCGGCTCGACGCTCGGCGTGATTCACGACGGGAGCGGCCAGTTGAAGCCGCTCAGCGGCGCCGAGGAAAAGGTCTACAAAAAGCTGCGTCGGCGCGGCAAGAAGAAGTTCGGATGGCTGAATCGGTTTCAGGACAACCTGGCCTACGGCCGGCCCAACGACTGGCGCTGCCGCGCGGGGGCGCGCTATCTCTACATCTGCGAAGACGGCCTCGTCCATTACTGCTCGCAGCAGCGCGGCTTCCCGGGCATCCCGCTCGAAGAATACACGCGCGAACACCTGGAGCATGAGTTTTACACCGAAAAGCCGTGCGCGAAATTCTGCACCATCGCCTGCGTCCAGCAGGTGGCGATGCTCGACAACTGGCGCGCTCCACAAAGGCCCTTCGACCTGTCAACTGAAGTGTTTCCGAACGAAGGCAATCAGGATGCGATTGCTGACGAAGTCATGGGCGCGGAATCCTGAACGGCCATCAGCCAATTTAAGAAGAACGACAACCATCTGAGCCAAGAGGCTCAAAAACCTTCCAAGTCGCCTAAAGATATGATCTCGGATACCCGCGCTCCGGTGTTGAACAAGATCGACAGTAGGGACACGCTCATGGCAAGCCCTAAAAAGACAGCTTCAGCGCCATCTGGATCTGCCGGGCGTTGTTCTGTTGAGTCGGATCGACACGACCGAAATTCGAACTAGTCGGGTTCGTGTTGGGGCCTAGGAAGCGCGGATGGTTGAAGGCGTTGAAAGCCTCGAAACGGAATTGAGCCTTTACCTTCTCCCTGAGCTTGAAGTTCTTGTAGAGCCCGAGATTCAGCTCGTTCACACGGCTGGCCCGGACGTTGCCCCAGCGGGTCGGATACCGGCGTACATAATTGCCGAAATCCTGGTAGACGCCGTTCTTGATGGTGTCATTCGGCGCAGGCTTGTAGTTGTAGCCAGGCAAGTTCTGAATGCCGGTCCAGGCGGGGTAGGTAGAGATGTCAGTGTTCCGATCCGGGAAGCGGATGAAGTGCGACGTATCGAACCAACGGTCGAGCGTGCGCTCGTCGCGAGGAAGCGAGAAGTCCTTGCCGTCGTAGAATGAGTCGTTTCCGAACACGACAGGCGCCCCGGATTGAATATTGTATTGGCCGGCCAATTCCCATCCGCCCAAGAAAACGTCGGCGAACTTGGGCATCGACGCCCCCCACCTCTTGCCGCGTCCGAACGGGAATTCCCAGATAGGCGCAACAGACAAGTGAAACGGCCTGTCTTCGCCGCCGAGCTTATGCTCGGTGATTGGGCCTGAGATTTCGGGGCCCCAAAACGACGTGTCTTCAAAGAGCTTGGACCAGGTGAAGGCGGTGATCACGCTGAAGCCGCCGCCGAACCGGCGCTCCACTTTCGCCAGCATGGCGTCGTACTGGTTCTTGCCCCAGGCATTATCGTTACGGTTCTGGTCACCCAGGATCGTAATGGGGCGGACCAATTGGCTGAAGGCCACCGACGCGGCGCTGCCGATCCCCCCACTGATGCCCGGCAGTTTGTTGAACGGATTGGGAACCAGCTCATCCCACAGGAGCTTGTCCAGCGGTCGTCCGTTTGCGTCAAAACGCGGCGCGCGCAACTGCTGCCAGAGAGAGAAGCTGGGATTGTTCTGGTTCAGGGGCCAGAAGATGCCGTATGTCTTATTGTGAGAATAGCCGATTTCGAACAGCCAGTTCTTGTATTGCTGCTGTAGATGCAAGCTGTACTCCAAGGAATACGCGCGCCCGGGATCTTGGTCGAACCACTGGACGCCCTGCCCCAGATTGGTCATGGCGCCGAGCGAGGAACCGGTCGGCGCGAGAATGCCGCTGCGGAACGGGTTCGCCAGCGTGTCGGAGGGGGTGAAAAAATTGTCCTGCGTGGCGATCAGAGGCGTCGACCGGCTGAAGCCGTTCTGACCGGCGGTTTGGAAAGTCGCCTGCGCGAAGCGGCCGAATCCGCCGCGGATAACGGTGTTCGGCCGAATCTGGTAGGCGAAGCCGACGCGCGGCTGCCATTCGTGATAGTCGCCGTTGACGACCGTGCTGGGCTGTCCGTTGACACCGGCGAAAAGTTGCGCGCCGTTAACCTTGAACGCGCTCGCGGGTACGATCTGGGCCAACTGCTGCACGATCCCATTATTAGCGTTTGCGGCCAGAATTTTGGCGTAGGCGGCCTGCGCCTGGTCGCTGATAGGGTTGATGGCCGTGGGATCGAAGTTACTGGTCAGGCGGTTGTAGCGCTCGGTTACCGGCCGCTCATAATCCCACCGCAGGCCGAGGTTGAGGGTCAGCTTTTTGGTGACGCGCCAGTCATCCTGGAAGTAGAGAGCCGTGAAGCGCTGCGAGTAGAACGCTGTGGCGTTGCTCGGGAAATTGCCCCCGGAGGGCAGACCGAGCAGAAACGAGGCGAAGGTGGAACCGTTGCCGGCGCCGCCGCCGACAGTGGCCTGCTGGCGTGTCCAGTTGCCGTTGAAATCGAACTGGCCCTGATTGCCGATCCCTCCGCCAGCCTGCTGCAGAACCCAGTATTCGCCGCCGTAGCGCATCGTATGGGCGCCGTGGATGTGGGTAAGATTGGCGGACCAGGTGTAGTAGGTATTGAACGTGTAGCTGCCTGCGTTGTCCACGCCGAATGCCTGAGGATTGTCGGTGAGTGCGCCGGCAAAGCCGGTGATCCGGGGGAATGAAGGCTCGGCCATCTGAGAGACGAAGCCGGCGGGGAAGCCAAGCTGGGTGGGGTCGAAACCCGCGCCCTTGTTGAAGTTCGACTCTTTGAAGCGGCTCACGTTGAAGCGGAGGTCAAGGGTTTTCGTCGGGCTGATGGTCCAGACGTGATCCAGTCCGATGCCCTTGGCGATGCGAGTTTGGAAGTTGCCGGTCGCGGGGCTGTTGAAGTAGTCGTCGAGGGACTCGGTCAGATGGTTCCAGCGCACCGAGACGAAGCTGTGATGCGAGTTGTTCCAGGCCTGGTCCACTCGGATGGAGATCACAGGAAGCGTGTCCTGGCGCGTGGCGGAGGAAACGAAGTTGTTCACCGCGTTGCCGGTGGGATCGCTCGGTTTGTTCGGAAGTGGCACGTTCTGGAGAATCGCCTGGGCGATAGAGCTCAGGCGGCCGGCAGGGATCACGTTGCCGGCGAAGGGCTGGCGCACGCCGGCCGCATTCACGGTCAGCGGATCGAAGATCTGGATCGGGAATTTCACCAGTTGCCCGTTGATGAGGTTGGTGGTGAAGGATTGGCTGAAATCGCCCTTGCGCTCGAGCTCAGTCGGCACGGATCGAATGCTGCCGGGGCGCGGGTCCTCGTTGCGCGTCCCATCGAAGGAGAAGAAGAAGAACGTCTTCTGCCGGCCGTTGTAGACCTTCGGAATCCAGACGGGACCGCCGAACGTTCCGCCGTACTCGTTGAAGTGGACGGGAGGCTTGTCGCCGCCGGTGAGGTTCGTCTGGAACAACGCGGCGTTCAGAAAATTGTTCTGGTTAAACCAGAAGAGGTTTCCATGGTAATCCTTGCCGCCGCTCTTGGTTGTCATATTGATGGTGGACCCGGCCTGGCGGCCGATAGAGGCGTCATAGGCGTTGGTCTGCACCCGAAATTCCTGCAACGAATCCGTGGGCGGAATGAATGAGATGTTGCCGCCGCTCTTCACATTGGGCAGGCCATCGAGCTGGAAGTTGTTGGAGCGGATATCGCGGCCGCCATCGGCCAAAAACTGGGAGGCGCCGATGTAGGACCACATATGAACGACGTTGCCGTTCTGGTCCTGCGCGATCACTCCGGGAGAGAGCGTAGCGAGCAGTGTGGCCACGTGCGTCATCGAGGGCAGTTCGTTGATTTCCTGCGATGTGACGACGGTCCCGGAGGTGGCCGAATTGGTGTCGATCAGAGGCTCTTCCGCCGTCACGACTACATGGTCTGAGACCTCGCCCAATTCAAGCGCCGCGTCGATTTGCTTTCTATCGGCCACTTGGAGAGTGACGCCCCGGCGCTCGAAGGTTTTGAAATTGGGGTTGCTGATCGCAATCGTGTAAGTGTCGGGATTCAGGAAATTGACAGTCCAAGCTCCCTGATCATTGGTGATGGTCTGCTGCTTCACTCCGGTCTTCTCGGAAGTCACCACGACAGTGGCTCGTGGAATGATCGCTCCCTGCTGATCCGTAACACGCCCTTCCAGCGTCGCTCTTGATTCCTGAGCGCGCAGCGGCTTGAAGATCAGGATAGAAAGTAATAGTGCAGCCAGGATCACACTTGACCTGATGGCCGAAGACCTGGTTTGACGGGTGTTCTTCATCGTTTCGTGGTTCAGCTAATCTGACGAAATCGCCTGATTATCAGGGATGCCTTTCACATCCCGGGTGAGAAACTGCGCCATCATTTCAGCGCCGGAGGAAGTTCGTTAGCGTCGCCTCCCTTCAGCGGCTGAAAATGCATATCCATAGTGGTATTGCGTTGTTGGTCGAATTTGAGTGATCATGCGTCATCAGCCCGAGCACTGATTCATCGCTCAACTACATACTGATTGATCCCTGGGTTCTCCAAGGTTCATTGAGAGCTTCTGTTGCAAAATTGATCGATAAGTTTTCTACGTTTTCATCCCAGCGCAATCGGCGCGCAGGTCTGCGCCGCAATGGTTAAGGGACCTTGTCATTCCAGCTTAGGCTTATGGTTTGCTTTTTTGATAAAGGGGTTTGAGAGAGAGAGTCTCCGGACTATGTTTTCCGCGCTCACCGCCCCATCTGATCTCAACAATGCGCCGGAAGGTTGCTGAAAGTCTTTGCAAAGACTTGGGAAAGTTTTTGGAAAGTTTTCGCGGGGGTTTTTCCTCGCCTTTTGACGGTTTATGAGTCAGCGAATCAAGCACTTCTATGAATTTGGGCCATTTCGCCTGGATGCGACCGAGCGCCTTCTGCTGCGCGACGGCCAACACATCCCACTGACGCCGAAAGCCTTCGAGACTCTGCTGACGCTGGTCGAGAACAGCGGGCGCGTGATTGAGAAAGACGAGCTGATCAAAAAGATCTGGCCGGATACGTTCGTCGAAGAGGTCAACCTGGCCAGAAACGTCTATTCTTTAAGAAAGGTTCTGGGCGGAAAGAAGGCGGCGCAATATATCGAAACAATTCCGAAACGGGGCTACCGCTTTGTCGCGAGCGTGAGAGAGGTCAGGGATGAGTGCGCCGAATCCGTGACGGCGCCGCAGCGCCAATCCCACTCTATCAACCAGGAGGAGCGACTAGAGAGCCAGGAGGAGCGATTTAAACGGGATGTTGATTTGGAACCAAGCGGTATGCCTGACAGTCACGGCGCCCTGCCAGTAATGCCGCGATCATTGGCGAGCCTTCTGAGTTGGCCGGCGGTCACCCTGATTCTAGGACTCATAGGCGCCGTCACAATCTGGGCGATGTCTTTTCGGCCACGGGATAAGTCTTCGAATTTCCCTATGGAAATCATCCCTTTCACCAGTTTCCCGAACCACGAAACTCACGCGGCCTTCTCGCCTGATGGGAATCAGATTGCTTTGGCGTGGGATGGCGCCAGTGGCGATAACTTTGATATCTACGTCAAGCTGCTTGGCGCCGGGCAGCCGCTCCGGCTAACTACCGACCGGGCGGCCGACACCAATCCTGCCTGGTCGCCTGATGGTCGCTATATCGCTTTTTTCCGTCAGTCTTCTGAGAGCAGCGGATTTTATTTGATTCCGGCTCTGGGCGGGACTGAGCGCAAGGTTGCGGATGTCTTTCCTTATCAGCTCCCCACTCAGGGGAGCAGTCAATATTACTCTCCGGATGGGAAATTTCTGGCTGTGGCTGACAAGAATTCGCCAGAAGAACCTTTCAGTCTCATTCTGGTCTCGGTTGAAACGGGCGAAAAACGAAAAGTGACTTCGCCCCCTGTGGGCACAGAGGGTGATTCTTATCCAGCCTGGGCGCCGGATGGAAGGGCGCTGGCTTTTATTCGGTCATCGAGCCGGGCGACTACCGATATTTATTTAGCCACGCCGACCGGCGGAGAGTTGCGGCAACTCACTTTTGATAACACCTCGATCCTTGGTCTCGCCTGGACTTCAAACGGCCAAGACATCGTGTTTGCGTCAAGACGCGGAAGCAGCATCTATAGTCTCTGGCGAATTCCCGCTACGGGGGGAACTCCGGCGCGTCTGGCGACGATCGGGCAGAGCGTGATCAGCCCGGCCATCTCTCGGCAAGGAGACCGCCTGGCTTATACGCAGACTTTGGACGACCTGAATATTTGGCGTCTTGAGATAGATTCAACTGGCCGGGGTGGAGCGATGACGAGTTTAATCTCCTCCACACTTGATGATAATGGGCCGGATTACTCGCCGGACGGCCGAAAAATTGTCTTCGCTTCCAACCGCACTGGCGGCTTTGGTATCTGGGTCTGCGATCATAACGGCGGCAACCCAAGGCAGTTGATTGATCGCGGGCCTTATCTTACCGGGACTCCGCGCTGGTCTCCCGAGGGGAAATGGATCGCTTACGACTCCCGCTCGAATGAGGCCGGCAGACAAGGTAACGCCGACATCTATGTCATCAGCCCCGAGGGAGGCCAGCCGCGCCGGCTCACCCAGGAGCTTGCGGAAAATGTGGCTCCAAGTTGGTCGCGGGATGGGAAGTGGATTTACTTCGGCTCTACCCATAGCGGCAGCATGCAAGTTTGGAAGGTTCCCGCCGATGGCGGCCAGGCTGCGCAGGTAACCAGGCATGGCGGCTTTGAAGGATTCGAATCCACTGATGGCAAGTATTTTTATTACGCCAAAGGCCGAGCCGTTCCTGGCATCTGGCAAGTTCCCGTGGCGGGAGGGGAAGAAACTTTGCTACTCGACCACCATAATGCAGGATATTGGCGTCTTTGGACGGTGGTCGAAAAAGGAATCTATTTTGCCACGGCTGATGAGCCCTCTCACCCAGTTATCGAATTCTTCAACTTTGCAACTGGTAAAGTGGCGCAAGTAGCCACTCTCGATAAACCAATATCTCGATTCTATCCAGGACTCATCGTCTGCCCCGACCGGCGATGGCTTCTTTTTACCCAGATGGATCAGGGCGGCAGCGATATTATGTTGGCGGAGGGCTTTCGCTGAAGAAGGCGCCTCTTAGTGAATCAGAGGGCCGCGTCGCGGCGCCGCCTCATGCTGCTTCCCTGACATTTGCGGAGGAACCGATGATCAGAAGAGATTTCTTGAAAACCGCCGGGATCGCCGGCGCCGCCGCGCTAACCGAAGGCGTGGGAGAAGCGCAAGGCGCCAGGTCAACGCCAGGTCGCAAGCTCGACCTGCACACGCATTACTACCCGGAATCCTACTTCCAAAAAATCCGCGAGACTCCTTCGGAATTCTCCTTCGACAAAGACCCGACCGGGCAAACTATCATCAAATATCGCGGCGCGCGCTTTTTCGGCGTCACGCCGCCGATGACCGACGTCAGCAAGCGGATCGAGGATATGGACCGCGTGGGGATTGACGTGGAGGTGGTCTCGCTCTCGACGCCGAATGTGTTCTTCGCCGACGCGCAGCGCCAGGGAGAAATCGCCCGAATGGTCAACGACGCTTACGCAGAGCTGGTTGCCAAACATCCGAAACGTTTCAAAGGCTTCGCTTCAATTCCGATGGACGCGCCCGACGCCGCGCTCAAAGAACTGCGCCGCGCGATTGACGGTCTGAAGCTGAACGGCGTGATTCTGCTCAGCAACATCCGCGGAAATGCGCTGACCGCGCCGGCCTATCGCCCCTTCTTCGAAGAGGCCAACCGAATGAAGCTGTGCATCCTGTTGCATCCGATGCTGCCCGCCAATTCCGAGCCTTTCCGCGAGTATGTCTTAGGCCCGATCATCGGCTTCCCTTTCGACACCACGCTGGCCGTGGCTCGAATGTGTTACGACGGGCTGCTCCGCGACTTTCCCGAAATCCGCTGGATCATCGCGCACATCGGCGGCGCCGTGCCCTATTTGATGGAGCGCATGGACAATGGTTTCCGCGACTTCGCCGAATGCCGCGTGAAGATCGACCAACTGCCGAGCGTCTATCTAAAGCGGCTCTATTACGATACCGTCACCTTCAGCCCTTACACGTTGAACATGGCGCGGGATCTGGTGGGCGCGGATCATCTGGTTATGGGCAGCGATTATCCGCATAAGCTGGGTTCGATCGACCGGGCGGTCTCTTCGATTGAAAGCCTCAACATTCCTCTGGGCGAGAAGCAGCGGGTTTTTGAAGGGACGGCGTTGGCGATTCTGAACAACGTTTAGCCCAGGCGTAGTTCACTGCTCACAAAGCGCACGACTGATTGTTTCGTTGTCTGTGTTTATTTTGATAATAAGAATACTGCTGAGGATATTTCATTCGGCAAACGCCTCATTGACCAGATCTTCAAACAAGGGAACCAGATCACTGGCGTATTGCCCGAGATAGTCTTGCACAAGCTTCAGGTCCGCTCCGGCTTTGACAAGTTCAATGACATCCACCAGGTCTGTTCGCCGCTTCGCTACGAGTTTCATGTAAATAAGCGCCTCGATCGGGACGACCGCCAGGCCTTCGCTCATCGGAGGGTGATTTAGAACCTCTTCCATTTGCGGACCGAGCGATGTTGGCGATAGGTAATCTATGCGTATCCCGTCCACTTCGATTGGGACGCCGGCTTTGAAGGCCACCAGCGCCCCCTGATGATCGAACGCCTCTTCCCCTATTAGGAAATCCACGGCGGTGGTGGCTCGAATATAACCGTGCGCGCCCACTGCCAATCCCCCGGCCAATGCATAGCGGATGCCAAGACGATTCAACTGTGCAGCGGTTTTTAGCGCCGCATCACGCACTCTTGGCGCAACGAAACGAAACGTATCTTTGATGTCCATGAGATTTTCCCGGCGACGAGGAATTTGAGCATACGACATTTGCATGGCCAACCTCTGCTTTCACTTCCATTTATTGCGAATCTAGGCAGAGTAGAGGACTCGCTTCGTTGAAGGCGCAATGACTTGTCGGCGGCCAGGCGCCCCACATTGAACCAGGTTTCCTCATCCGCGCAATCAACAACTTCTGCGCCGAACACTACTTGGGCGCGTTATTCCGTCGCGGCTGTCTGCGCAGTGGCCTCTTGCGTCGTGACAGTGACGCCAGCGATCTGTTGAGCCGCCGCCTGCTGTTTCACCAGAAGTGTCACCCTCGGCTTCAGCCAGAACACGGCCAGCGCGGCCGCAATGACGTTGCACACAACGGCCGCCCAAAAGACCGGCAGCCAGGAGCCGGATGACGTCATCAGCCAAGCCGCGCATGGACCAGCCAGAATTGAGCCAATGCCTTTTGAGGTGTACTGGATGCCGTAATTGGTGGTCGCGTACTTACTCCCATAAATGTCGGCGATGGCCGCCGGGAAGAGCGAATAAATATCGCCCCAGGCAAAGAACATCATGCCGGAGAGAGCGACGAACCAGACGGGGTGGTTCACCAATAGAGTAAGCGCTGTAATGGCCACGGCTTCGAGGATGAACACTATCGCCATTGTGTCGTACCGGCCGAAGTGATCGGAGATCCAGCCAAAGAAGGGGCGCGCCGAACCATTCAATACCTGATTGAGAATCGCGGTCAGATTCAGAACGGTGAGGCTGCCAAAGAGAATGCTCTTGTCGAAACCGTAGGCGCCGCCGATCGGCTTTAGTTGCGCTGTCACCATCAAGCCGCTGAATGTGACCAAGGTCATCATTAAGTAGAGTAGATAAAAAGAGCCGGTCTTCAACATCTCCTGCGGCGTGCAATCGCGCAAGGACTGCTGAACCTTTCGCTGCGCTTTGGCCTTGATGGCTTCCCACCCCGCGGGCAGCCAGCCCGTCGGCGGCATTGTCAAAAACTGGGCGGCGACAAGCACCACAAAACCCTGAATCGCGCCCCAGATAATGAAAGCCGAACGATAGCCGCTGGTTTCGATCATATGAGAGATCGGCAAGACCGTCAGCGCCGTGCCAAAGCCATATGAACCGGCCACTGCGCCGACACACAGACCGCGCCGATCAGGAAACCACTTCATGGCGATTCCGATGGTGGCGCTATAAACCGCGCCCGCTCCGATTCCACCGATGCCATAGGCCGCGTAGAGCGCAGGGAGTGAATTGGCGAGACCAGCCCCGATCCATCCTACTCCCACCAGCGCGCCGGCAAGCGCGACCACAATCCGCGGGCCAAAGCGATCAACCAGGTAAGCATTGATCGGCGCCAGCCAGGTTTGCGTGAGCACGAAAAATGTGAAGGCCCATTGGACGGCCGCCAGCGTGGCATGCAAGCTCTGGGTGAGCGGCGTCGTAAACCATGTCCAGGCGTATTGGAGATTCGCGACGGCAAGCATGGCTATGATGCAGGCCGCCAGTTGGAGCCATCGAGCGATACCTGGGTCTGAGTTCTGCGGCCTCGTCATTCCATGCCCTCCTCGGAGAAGCGACACTCTATTTCGGCGCGCATTGCGCCAGCAATTTCACGCACGCGTAAACCGCCCGGGCGCAAGGCAAAGGCAGCCCCATTTTGCCGCCCAGCTCAACCACTGCGCCCACGATGGCCTCCAGCTCCAGTGGCCGTCCGGCCTCCACATCCTGCAGCATCGAAGTCTTGTGATGGCCGTGTTTCTCCGCTCCTTCGATCCGCTGGTCTATGGAGACGCCGATATCAATGCCCAATCTTTTAGCTACGGATACGGCCTCCGTCATGATCTCGGCGGCCAGAGCCCGCGTCTCCGGGCACTGGACGATCTCGACGAGCGTGGCGCGCGTGAGCGCGCTGATCGGATTGAACGCGACATTGCCCATCAGCTTCACCCACATGTCGTGCCGGATGTCAGCGCGGATCGGACACCGGAGACCGGCTTTGATGAAAGCGTCGGCGATGCGCCGGCACCGCTCGCTCTTCGATCCGTCAGGCTCGCCAATCGCGAAGCGCGTTCCTTCGATGTGTTCGACGACTCCCGGCTCCGCGATGATCGTCGAAGGATAGGCCACACAACCGATCGCCAGCGCCGGGTCAAGATAACGGCTGATCACGCCGCCCGGATCAACCGTCTCCAGGCGCGTCCCCTCCCACTCGCCGCCGTGACGATAGAAATACCACCATGGGATGCCGTTCTGCGCGCTGACAACACAAGTCTCCGATCCCAGAAGCGGCGACAGGCGCGGGGCCATCTCAATCAGGCTATGCGCTTTGAGCGTCAGCAGCGCCACATCAACCTCGCCTATCGAAGCCGGGTCGTCGGTCACTGCGGGACGGGCCTCGAATTCGCCGAGCGAGCCGCGAACGCGCACGCCGCGCTCTTGCATCGCGCGCAGATGCGCCCCACGCGCAATCAGAGTGACGTCGGCGCCTGATTTGGCCAGCATCGCGCCGACGAAGGCGCCGATCGCGCCCGCGCCGACCACTGCAAATCTCATAGCGATTCCGCCTTGAATGAAGTTGAAACCACGAGGAAACGAAGAGGATCGAGGATCGCTTCACGCGCGACGGCGTGGTCTTCTATCTTCCATCTTCTATCCTCTATCCTCGAATCTTGGCGATCTCGGCCGCCACATTGCGTCGTTGAATCTTTCCGGTGGCGGTGCGCGGGATCGCCTCGACGATGTAAATCACTTTCGGACATTTGAAATCGGCGAGCGACGCGCGGCAGTGAGCGATCAACTCGGCTTCGGCCGCCTCGCTCCTGAGTGTTACCGCCGCCGCCACCTCTTCGCCGTAAACCCGGTCCTGGACGCCGAAGCACACGGCTTCAGCTACCGCCTGATGGGTCAACAACACTTCATCAATCTCTCGTGGCGATATCTTCTCGCCACCGCGATTGATCAATTCTTTGATACGGCCCACCAGCGTCAGATAGCCATCGCCATCCAGATGCCCCTGATCGCCCGTGCGGAACCAGCCTTGAGAGAATGAAGAGGCGTTGGCCTCGGGGTTGCTTTCGTAGCCGCTGAAGACGTTCGGCCCTTTGATCGAGACCTCGCCGGTCGCGCCCGCCGGCAGCAAATTTCCGGCCTCATCGAGAATGGCGACGCTCACAGCCGTGCCGCGCCCGACCGAGCCTGGTTTGCGCGCGCCGGGCGGCAGCGGATTGGAAGCCATTTGATGCGCGGCCTCCGTCATCCCGTAGGCTTCGAGCACCGGCGCGCCGAACCTCTCCTCCAGGTCGGCCATCATTTGTGGCGGCAGGGCTGCGCTGCACGAACGTATGAAGCGCAGGCCCTCAGCCCCCGCAGGCCGCGCGCCGGCTTTTGACCGCGCCAGCAACACTTGATGAATAGTAGGCACGGCGGAATACCAGCTCACGCGATGATCCTTTACCGTTGACCAAAACGAGAGCGGGTTGAAGCGCGGAGGCGTGATGACCGTTCCGCCTGTGAACAGCGTGGCAAACGTTGAAGCCACCAACCCATGCACGTGAAACAGAGGCATCACGCACAAAGAGACATCCTCCGCAGTGAGCCGATAGGTTTCGGCGACGTTGCGCGCGGAGATCTTCAGATTGGTATGCGAGAGCGGGACACGCTTGGGACGGCTTGTTGTCCCGCTGGTGTGCAAGACCAAAGCGGTCTCATCATCGTCAGGAAATTCACGGGCGGGCGGAGAGCCAACCATCCCGGAGGATGAAAACCGAACCTGGCCATTGTTGTCGATGTCGGTTTCGATGATCAGCGTCTGATCGCCGGCCGCGGCTCTGGCTTCATCGCTCCCTGTCGGAGGAATAATCAGAGCTCGGGCCTGGGTATCCTCGAGGTAAAACTTGAACTCATCGAGCCGGTAGGCCGGATTGAGCGGCGCGGCGGCGCCGACCGCCGAAGCCGCCAGGAACGAGACGATCATCTCCAGCCCGTTAGGCAAGGCCATGGCGATGCGGTCTCCACGGCCAAGACCGACCTGGTTGAGCATGGCCGCGCAGGTATCCACTTGCCGCCGAAGCTGATCGTAGGTAACAACCGGTCCCCCGCCTGAAACGGCGATGGCGATGTGTGACGGACTGCCATTATCCAGCAAATCTAGGATCATATTTTTTTACTCCGAATAGCCACAAGAGTGATGATAGTTGAGGCAGATTATCATCGTGAATTTTGTTTTGTCCAGAATCTACCGTTTTGGCGCACAGCGCTGATTCGAATCACAAGCTGATCGCCCCAACCCAAATCAACGCCAATGACAATGCGCCGACGATCACCCACAAGATCACGCCCTGCGCCAATGGCCGCGCCCCCACAGTCCGTAAAGTCTTCTTCGAAATCCCGCAGCCGATCAAAAACAGGGTTACGGTCAGCCCTACGCGCGCGACTTCCGTGAGCGTGTTGAACGATTCTTTGCCGGCCGGGACCCAGGTTCTGATCATCGCGGCGACGCAGAAAAAGAGAATGAACCAGGGCCACTGAATCCTTGCCTCCCGGCGTTTGACGAGCGCCGTCCCCACGGCCAGAGGCGCGATCCACAAGGCGCGCGCGAGTTTCACAGTCGCGCCGACCGCCAAAGCCGCCGCGCCGTATTTCGCCGTGGCGCCGACGACCGAACTGGTGTCGTGAATCGCCAGCGCCGACCACAACCCGAACTGCTCCTGGCTCAGGGATAAGCCGTGGCCGATGAGCGGGAAGATCAGCAGCGCGATGGAATTCAAAATAAAGACCGCGCCGAGGGAGACCGACATCTCTTCTTCGTTAGCCCCGACCACAGGCCCGACGGCGGCGATCGCGCTGCCTCCGCAAATCGCCGTGCCGACCGAGATCAATAGCGCGGGCGTCCGCTCGACCTTCAGCAATCTCCCGAGCGCGACGCCGACGATCAGCGTCGCCGTAATGCCCAGCGCGGTGTATATGAAGCCCGAACTTCCCGCGCGCAAAACGTCGCGCAGGTTCATTCCGAACCCGAGCCCGACGACGCTCACCTGCAGCAGCGTCTTTGAAAGCGACCTGGTCTGTCTGGCGTATGGGTTTGAGAAGCCGAGTCCGAACCCCAGTCCGAGCATGAGCGCCAACGGGGGCGATTTCAAAATTACGGTTAAAAAAAGCAGTAGAAAAAAGACGAGCCTGGAAAGCATATAAGCGAGTATACGCATAGCTTCCCAGGCCTGTCTAACAATAGGCATGGCGCCAGGCGCCAGGCGCCTGGTGATTGGCTTTTAACCAGGCGCCAGGCGCCTCTCATTCATGTCTTAATCGGCGTTCTTTTCTGGTTTGAACGAAAGCTTTTTGTTCGAGTTCCACAGCTCATCCCAGGTGATGCATTCTTTGCGGTAGGCCGCTTCGCGCCCGAGGATGGCCATGAACGTGCTCTCGACGCCGTACTTGGCGTCGTTGCGGTATTTGTCTTCGCCCTCGCCCTGGCCGAGCACGCTGTTGAGGAAGGCCAGCGCCTCCTGTTCGTAATGTTTGTCATCAGAGCCTTCGTACTTGTAGATCATCGGTGTTTCGCCGCCGCGTTTGGGCGGAACGCCTTCGATGCGCGTCCCGCCGGTGCCGCCTTTGCCGGCGGTGGTCGTGAACGTGCCCTTGCTGCCGCGAATCGTCTCCGACACATCGCCGCGCACGCCGTTGATCTGCACGCAAGTGTTGTTGAGCAGGACCTGGTTCGGATACTCGTAAACCAGGTTGAAGTGGTCGTAGATGTGACCGATGTCTTTGCGCCAGAGCCTGCCGCCGCTGCCGTAGGCCTTGATCGGATGCGCATTCAACATCCAACTGATCACGTCCATGTTGTGGATGTTCTGTTCGACAATGTGGTCGCCTGAAAGCCAGGTGAAGTAGTACCAGTTGCGGATCTGCCAATCGAGTTCGGATTTCATCTCGGCGCGTTTTTCGCGCCGCCACAGATCTTCCTGATCCCAGGCCGAATGGGCCATCGCGATCGTTCCGAGCGCGCCTTCGTCGACCATCCTCTTGCAGGCGCGATAGGCTTTCGAGTAATGGCGCTGCAGGCCGATGACTACCGTCAGCTTGGCGGCTTTGCATTTTTCGCCGGCATCCATCACTGTGTGACAGCCCGGCGCATCTACGGCCAGGGGCTTTTCGGCGTAAATGTGTTTTTGGGCGGCGGCGGCGGCTTTGAAATGTTCGGGCCGGAAGCCAGGCGGCGTAGTCAACAACACCGCGTCGACCTTCGAGCCAATGACTTCCTTGTAAGCATCGATGCCCAGGTGAGCGCGCGCGGCGTCAACGCTGAATTTTGCTTTCGCCTTGTCGAGCTGATCTTGGAAGTAATCGGCCAACGCGACGACCTTCGCCTTGCCCGTTGCTTCGAGGTTGCTGGCGTCGCGCGTGCCTTGCCCGCCGCATCCGATGAATCCAATTTCGACCATCGAATTGGCGGCCGAGCCGCGAACCGATTTGGCGTTGACGATGTTGAAGGTCGAGGCAGCCGTCGCGGCGGCCGCGCCTTTTAATACTGTTCTGCGCGAAACGAGATCTTGCTTCTTCATTTTCATTGTCTCCTCGGGTAATGTCTGGAAGCGCCATGAATGGGACTTGGAGTGGTTTGCGATTGCGTATACGGGAAGGCTCGCTGGATCAGTAACGCGAGCGGTAGCGAGCGCGCATTACCTTAAGCCACATTCGCTACCGCTTGCGGCGGCCGATCCGCACACGCATTTGAAAACCGATCTAATAAGACCCATAAGACCTATAAGTCCCATTCGTGAATTGATCTGTTGATGGTATGTGTTGATGACGCCGCGATTGACGACAGACGAAATTGTAAGTCAAACGCGCTCTCTTTGGCAAAACTTAATCGGTCTGACCAAATGAAATCTGGGAAATTGACAAGCTCTACCTGAGAAAAGATAATAATCCGCCCTTTATGATGCGGGTTTCCGTATAGAGTGATAAAAGCAATGAAGGGCTGCGCAACAACAAATAGTCACATCGCACTCTGCTGCGGAAAGCAAATCGAAGATCAAGCGCAAGAGAGGCGCGATAGTTTTGTTCGCGCCCGTTCGGCCAACACATTGCTTAACTCTTCGGTTCTTCCCCAAAACCGACTGTTCAATTAATAGTCCGGCAATTCAAGCGACGACTGGCGAAATCGTCATCATTACCCCGTCGCTTTATTGATTCGGAGGTACAAAGTGTCCGAGGAGAGAAACCAAATCCGAGAGGAAGGATCGCCAAGCATGGCAACCTTTGCAAACTGGGAAAGTCAACTCCAGGCTCGCGCCAACGAAATGCTCGCGCGGCGAACGTGTGAGCTGAAAGCCGAGATCGAACGCTTACAGGGAATCATTTCTGAAATCGGCTCGCGCCTGGCCGAACAGGACGGAGTAATGACCGGCGCTGAGTCGTCAGGCCTGATCGAGGAGGTCAGGGGATGGTTCGACGATCAAGCGGCGAAAGTCGAGGAGGATTACAAATTGCGCCTCGAAGACGCCGCCGCCAACGCGCGCCGTGAGGCCGAAATCCAGATTGAAGAGATGCGCGCGCAACTCGAAGCCAGCAGGGCGTTGACCATGGCCGTAGCCGCGTCACAGTCTTCGTCCCGTTCTTTCGAGATGTTCAAAGCCGCGATCGAGGATATCGACTCTCAGCGCACGCAATCGGACACCCTCGCGGCGCTGGTGCGCCACGCCGCCGAGTTCGCGCCACGCGTGGTCTTCTTCGTGATCAAAAGCGGCGACGCGGTTGGCTGGAAGGCGCGTGGTTTCGAGAACGGGTTGAACGACGAGACTGCGAAACTCCTGACCGCGCCGGCGCAAAAGCCTCTACTCTTGCGCGACGCGCTTACCAATCTCCACGTCGCCATCAGCAATCCGCAATCCATAAGCGACGGGGACGACGATTCAGGAGCGCTGGGGCCTTACGGCTCCCCTGCGCCCGAACGCGCCATCGCCATTCCACTGATAGTCTTGAATAAGGCCGTCGCCGTGCTCTATGCAGATTCGGGCGCGCAGCCCGAAGATTCGCTCAACACGGCGGCCGCCGAATCGCTGACGCGCATCGCCGGCAGGACGATCGAGTTTCTGCTTTCCCGTCGAAGCGCGGAAACTGCGCGGCCAGGCGGACTGGGCGCAGGAGCGGCGGAGAATTCCCCCGCGACGCATCTCAGGAAGGATGACAAGGCGATGGGCGCGGCGATTCAGCAAACGCCGAATCAATTGACACTTCAGCCGGCGGTCCAGATGGACAGCGTCGGAGTCGATTCGGGGCTTAAACCAGACCCCGCGCGCGAAATCCATCATGAAATTCATGAAGACGCGCCGCAAATCGAAAAGACCAATGATATCGCAGACGCCGCGATAAATAGAGTAACCGTCGAAAGACGCCGGACCCAAGAACTGCCTGTAACCTTCGACAAGGAGTCCCAAGTCTTCAAATTGGATTCCAAAGTCGATGAAGGCTTGCGCCAGGCGGAAGCCCAATTACCCGAACCGACGCACATTGAGACCGAGCCGGGAGCGGCGCCTGAGCCTCGGATTGGCGTCAGTGAAGGCTCCGAAACGACCGTTGGCGCGTCTGGCAGGCTGCGATTTGAATCGCCTGCGCCGCAGCCGTCGCTATCTCCCTCGGAGATCGAGCAGCAACCGGCTTTCGGCGCCCCGGCGGTTTCGCCCACACCGCTATCGGACTTTGCCGCCCCCCAGCTCGAAGAGTCTCCGCCCTCATCAAACATTCCGGCGTTTTCGCCGCCGCCTGCGCCCCCAATTTTTACTTCACCGTCGAAGCCGCTCAAGTCGGCTCAATCCGTCACGTCGGTACCGGGGAGCGAAACCGAACAGCGCGCGCACAACGACGCGCGTCGATTCGCTCGTTTGCTCGTTTCGGAGATCAAGCTTTATAACGCGGCGAAGGTCAATGACGGGCGCCGCAATTACGATCTCTACGAACGACTTAAAGACGAAATCGATCGCAGTCGCAAGGTATACGATAAGCGTGTGTCACCCACAGTCGCAGCGCGTTTCGATTATTTTTACGACGAATTGGTGCAGACGCTGGCCGAGGGCGATCCCGCTAAGTTGGGCAAGGACTGCCCGGGGCCGGTAGCATTGGCGTAGCACGGTAATTGCTAGTGTGGAGGAAGCGGGGTAAAGTTTCCCTCGTATCCGGGTCGCGAGATATTCCGCCCCCTGGATTTTCATTTTAATAACTATTTCGGTTGTCCCCTTTGGCTGAAGCATTCTTCTTGGAGCTGAAGCATGAACTATTTATCCTCAGCTGTTTCGTTCATCCGACGACAACACCCCCTCGTCCCCTTCGTTTGGGCTGCGGCGTTGATCTTTGCTTTGGTCAACGTGGCGGCGCAATCGCGCGCCAGGTCGGTCTCCGTGCAGGATAAGGCGGGCGCGCAATTGCAGGCCGCCGTCTCGGCCAATTCAGAAGCCGAATTACAGCGCGTGGAAAATTCCTTTCCCGGAACCGAGGAGGCGGCGCTGGCACATTTCCTGCGCGGCTATTTACGTTTTCAGGCGAAAGATTACTCGACCGCCGCGACGCTCCTCGCCGATCATAACATCGCGCGCTTGACCGCTCTCGGCGATTACGCGGTTAATTATCGCGGTCAGGCTTTGCGGGAAGGCGGGCGCGCCGAGGAGGCCGAACGCGAATTCCGCCGCCTGGCGCAAATCTACCCGTCGTCACTGCTGGCCAGAACGGCGACACTGCAATCGGCGGGCTCTGCGATGTTGCGTGGAGATTACCAGATGGCGACGGGCGACCTCGCGCCGCTCGTCGAAAAAAACGACGGCGCCGCGCTCAAACTACGAGCTGACGCGCTTGAGAAAGCGGGCCGCGCGAACGAAGCGATTCTCACGCTTCGGAAGCTCTATTACGACGCGCCGCAATCGGCCGAGGCTGATAAGGCCGGCGCCCGTCTCGCCGCGCTCGGCGCGACGACGACTCCGGCCGACGCCGCGCAACAGATACGGCGCGCCGACAGGCTTTATGAAGCCAAGCTATACGCGCTCGCCGCCCAGGCGTACGGCCAGATACCGAATCTCTTTCCCGACGCCGCAACCGGTGAGGTTTGGCTGCGCGCCGGCGTTTCATACTACAAATCGAACTCGTTCAAACAGGCCGTCGACGCGCTCTCGCAGGTCCGCTCGCGCTCTCAGAAAATGATGAGCGAAGCGCTCTATTACAAGAGTCTGGCGCAGCTTTCGCTCACCAGCGAGGCGGCGGCGCTGGAAACCCTCGCGGAGTTGCGCCGCGCAGCGCCGTCGAGCGAGCGGATCGGCGATCTGCTTTACGCCGTCGGACGCCACTACGATAAGCGCGATCGCGATGAGCAGGCGAGCGCTTATTACTCGCAACTGGTAAGGCAGTTCCCGCAGGCGGAGGGCGCGGATGAGGCCCATTTCTGGCTGGCGTGGCGCGCTCACCTGGCGAAGGATTACAGAACGGCGTCGCGATTGCTGACCGAACATGTGGCCAATTACAGCGACGTCACTGATAATCGAGGTAAGGCGGGCTTCTGGGCCGCGTACGACGCCGAACGCTCGGGCGACAAAGAGACCGCGATGACTCTCTATCGCGCGATGCTCATGCGCTACGGCGCGGGGTGGTTCGGCGTCAACGCCGAACGCCGCATCGCCAAGCTCGCGAGCGAAGGGATTCGCGGCAAACCGTTCGATTCAAATTTGCTCCTGCGCCGCGCCGTAGCCGGCCTCCAAACCGTCAAATTGCCTCAGGAGACGGTCACCGAGGCCGACGCCGAACACGTGACCAAAGCGGAACAATTGACGCGCGTGACGTTCTATCAATCGGCGATGAACGAACTAGACGCCGCGCGAGAGAAATACCCCAATTCACCGTCGGTCAACCTGCGCATTGCCCAAATCTTTCGCATCCAGGGCGAGGCGGCGGCGGCGATCAACGCGCTTAAACGCGCCTACCCCGATTTTGGACAGATGCTGCCCGAAGAGGCGACGCGTGAGGTCTGGGAAGTCTTCTATCCGCTCAAGTGGTGGTCGAACATCAAAGAAGAGGCGAAGCGGTACGATATTGATCCTTACCTGATCGCCGGCCTGATCCGCCAGGAGACGGTCTTCACCCCGAACGCGCGCAGCAGCGCGAACGCTTACGGATTGATGCAGCTTCTGCCATACGTCGGTCGGGATGTAGCCCGTAAGACCGGCGCCGGCGCCATCACGACCAACGACCTCTTCAACCCAGTTCTCAACATCCAGCTCGGCACAGCCTACGTGAAAGAGTTGATGGACGGGTTCAGCCGTTTTGAATATGTCGCCGCGGCCTACAACGGCGGCCCGACTCGCGTGCGCCGCTGGCTCAAGGAATTGCCGACGGCCGAGATCGAAGAGTGGGTCGAGAGCATCCCCATCGAGCAAACACGGCTCTACGTGCAGGGCGTTTACCGCAACGCGAGGCAATACCAACGCCTGTATGACGAGCAGGGAAACTTCAGAAGCAGCGTTCCAAAGTAGGGAGTGGGGAATAGGGAGTAGGGAGTAGGGAGTGGGGACGGAGGAAACTTCTCCTGTCTGCTCCCTACTCCCTATTCCCTATTCCCTATTCCCCACTCCCGTCCTCATCTCTTCTTCGCGTCCTCAATCTTCTCACTCAACGCCTCCACGAAATCTTCGCGTGGGTTGAAGCCGGCCTGTCGGAACGAGATCCCGCCTTTGCGATCGAGGATGATCGTGGTCGGGATTGAAGAGACTCCGAAATGGTCGTTCAGGTATTCGGCGTAGGCGACCGGAAGGTTGAATTTGTATTGCTTCAAAAACGGCGCGACCAGCTCGCGGTCTTCGTCCGTGGCGATTGCCAAGAAGTAAACGTCCTTGTCCTCTCTATATTTCGCGATGGTCTTTTCAAACAGCGGCATCTCGGTCAGGCAGGGGCCGCACCACGTGGCCCAGAAATTCATCACGATCACCTTTCCGCGCTGCTCGTCCAGCTTGAGCGGCGAGCCGTCTATCCTGGTCAACGTGAAGTTCAGCGGGTCGTCGACTCCGTCATTGATGTTCGGCGGGTCGAGCTTTGCCAGCCGCTCTTCGCGATCTTTGACAAAAGCGTCGTACGCCTTCAGCAGGCGGTCGCCGAGACCGCCCTCCGACCCGTTCTTCGTCGAATAGAGCTGCCCGACACGGCGCCGCAGCGATTTCAGATCGATCGCCTCATCAGTATTGAGCGAGATGGCGAAAGCTTGCAGGTAATAATCGATCGCCCCTTCGCTGTCTTTGCGCTTCTCCGCCAGTTCTCCCAACGCGACGGCCGTGTCGGCCAGACGCGCCGCCTGGTAACTCTTCGTCAAATCGGCGCGCGCCTTATCGTCAGCCCCCAGATCGGCGTGAGCTCTGCCGCGCAACAGATATACCGAAGCGATCCCGCGATCCTTGCGGTCCTGCCATTGAACCGAACTGATGCGCGCCGGTTTTCGGCCGGTAGTGATGATACGCTCGAAGCGTTCGACCAGATGATCGGCGTAAGACAGGGCCTTCGTCGAATCGCCTTCCGCCTTGCGTTCGCGGAGCATCGTTATCAAATTGGTCAGCGCTTCAATATTATCTTCATCGCCGACCACGAGT
>DASTMP010000401.1:0-2465 GCA_035714085.1 Blastocatellia bacterium | reverse complement strand
CGTGGAAGCCGACGGAAGGCTCACGATCTCGTGCTCAACGAATAAGGGCTGCGGCTCGGCCCTTGAATCCCGCCCCTCGCCATTCCCTGGAGAAGGCGCGGGCAAAGCGGCGAAGGGGATGTACTGCAACGCGCCGTCGGCGACTATCGCCAAGCGCTTCCTGCCGAGCTGTGATGCGACGGGGCCGAGCAACATCCGGCTCAACTCGGCGGCCCGCGCCCAGTAGCTCTCTCCGGCCTCTTTGACGCGAGCCTGGTATTTAGCCTCGGTGTCGCCGGGCTGCGGCTGCGGCGCTGTCAATAGTTCACGCAAGCGGCGCGCGCCATCTTCTATCTCTGCCCGCTTCGGCAGTCGGCGCCAGGTGATCGCCGTTTGGCTCACGACGAAGAGGTAACTTGCGTCATCACCCAGCGAGTATTCCAGGAGCAGAGTGTCCGGATCCAACACCTGCTGTTGAATCTCCGCCAGGCCGAGCGGCTGGGGTTGGGTCAAGGCGGCGTATCTGGGACTGCGCTCGCGAATCTGCGCCCTCAACTCCTCGTACTCGGCGGTGATGGAGTCTATATCTTTGGCGGCGGCTTCGGTCTGTTCGGGAGTATGCTTGCGATTTAAGAGGGCGAATTGCGCCGCCGCCTTTGCGTTGAGCAGTTGCTGCAAGGAGCGTTCGCGCTCCAGGAGAGAACCATCGACGCCTTGGCGGATATCAGCGCGTGATTCCGTCAAAAGATCCAGCAGGGACCGGGCTCTCGCGCGCTCGGTGGCCTCCAGCGCCAAGGCGTCAAATGAGGCGGCCGGGTTCCGCCTTTGCATCCGCATCAGCACATCGATGTAGGATTGATAGAACTCCTGCCGGGAGGCGAAGAAGGAAGCGCGAAGCTCCTGGCTGGAGATGTTGGCGCGTATGGACTCGATGATGCTGACGGCTTGTTCAAGCGATTGGCGGGCCTGAGTCAGATTCCCACGCTTTTGTTCCACTTGCGCAATGCCCAGAAGGGTTTGAGCCTCTTCGCTTCGCTCATCTCTTGCCCGTCTGATAGACAGAGCCTCATTAAACATGTCCAGCGCCTTCTGCGTCTCTCCCAACGACCGATAGGCAGCGCCGATGTTGTGGAGGGTGGCGGCTATCCCACCGCGGTCGTCCACCGCCCGGAAGATTGGCAGGGCCTCGTTGTACTTCTCCAGCGCCTCTTGTACCTCTCCTAATGACCGATAGACTATGCCGATGTTGTTGAGCGCAATAGCTTCCCCATAGCGGTCGCCGATGGCTCGTCTGATCGACAAGGCCTCGTTGTACTTCTCCAGCGCCCTTTGTACCTCTCCTAATGACCGATAGACCAAGCCGATGCTGGTGAGTGTAGTAGCCTCCCCGCTGCGGTCGCCGATGGCCCGTCTGATCGACAGGGCCTCGCTGTACTTCTCCAGCGCCTTCTGCGTCTCCCCTAATGACCGATAGACTATGCCGATGTTGTTGAGCGCAATAGCTTCCCCATAGCGGTCGCTGATGGCACGTCTGATCGACAGGGCATCGCTGTACTTCTCCAGCGCCTTTTGTACTTCTCCTAATGACCGATAGGTTCCTCCGATGTTGTTGAGCGTAGTAGCCTCCCCCCTGCGATCACCGCTGGCTCGTCTGATCGACAGGGCCTCGTTGTATTTCTCCAGCGCCTTCTGCATCTCTCCTAATGACCGATATGCCGCGCCGATGTTGTTGAGCGTAGTAGCCTCCCCACGGCGGTCGCCGATGGCTCGTCTGATCGACAGGGCCTCGTTGTATTTCTCCAGCGCCTTCTGCGTCTCCCCTAATGAGTCATAGATTATGCCGATGTCATCGAGCGTAGTAGCCTCCCCACTGCGGTCGCCGATGGCCCGTTTGATCGACAGAGCCTCGCTGTATTTCTCCAGCGCCTTCTGCATCTCTCCTAATGAGTGATAGACTAGGCCAATGTTGTTGAGGGAGGCGGCTTCCTCTCTACTGTCTCCTGCTCTTCGATACAACTCCAACGCCTCTTGGTACTTTTCGATGCCCTTTCTTTTTTCCTCAAGCGTTCCTTGCCTTAACAGATCCGCCTCGCGACAGAGCGGCTCTGCGGCGACACGATACTTATCTTCAGCAGTAGCCTCCCTCAATTCTTCTATCTTGATCTCATAGCGTCCTGTTTGAGCCGCCTTCTCAGCGGAACACACTTCGATTCTATACGCGCCCGTCTCCTCAGCGATCGCTGACATACTCTCTGACCTCACGGTCGCCTTCTCACGATCCACATCACCTATCTTCTTACCGTCGGGCGTAAACAGCGCCACCCGCGCGTCTATTCCTTTCTGACTGACAATTACCTGCAGGTACTGGCCAGAGGTCATGGTGATCTTGTAGAAATGCGATTGGGCGCCGGAAAGCTCTCGTTCGACTGGCTTGCCTGGTTCCAGCGAAATGCTCTCCTGAGCGCCTGGCGCTTCGCCGCGTTCAC
>DASTMP010000400.1:0-31199 GCA_035714085.1 Blastocatellia bacterium | reverse complement strand
GCCAGAGTCAACACAGCAATCAATGTGAAGCCGGGAGTTTTCCGCAACATTCGTACGCCATAACGCAAGTCTTGAAACATCTCATCCTCCAATCTTTTTGGTTGTAGCCACAGCGCATCCCAGAATGCGCTCGCGCTGCGCCGCAACAAATCGACCTTGCTGCCCCAGTCCAGCCGATCCCAATCCGCCAATAACTCTTCGCGATGTCTCAGTTCAGCCTCCCACTCCCTTCGCCAATCGGCGCGCAGGCGGCGAGGCACGATCACCCCGACAGCGCGGATCAACCAAAGCCAGAAACGAAACCGAGTCGTTGGTGTCACATGAGCCATCAGTCTTCCTTATCGGTATTCGCGCAAATTTTAGAAACGCGATTCTTCGAAGAACAACTTTGCTAGTCGTGGCGCAGCGCAACCATGGGATCTATCTTCGTTGCGCGCCGCGCCGGCAGATAACAGGCCACAAGCGCCACAGCGGCCAGCAAACCGGAGATCACCGTATATGTCAGCAGATCGGTCGTTTCCACACCAAACAGGAGTGTCCTCAGCCAACGCGTCATCCACAGCGCGGCGGGCAAGCCGATCGCCAAACCGAACGCCACCAGCTTTATCCCCTGCCCTACGACCATTTTCAACACATCACGGGGTTGCGCGCCCAGCGCCATGCGCAAGCCAATCTCCTGCGTGCGCTGCTCCACCGCATAAGCCATTACGCCGTAAATCCCCACGCTGGCGAGCAGGAGCGCGAAAAGCGCAAAGAGCGCCAGCAGCCCTGTATTGAAACGCGGTTGCGCCACCGTTTCGTTCAACAATTGTTCGAGCGTGCTGATGTTGGAGACCGCTTGTTCAGAGTCAACCTGCCGTATCGCCGCGCTCGCGGCCGCCGCCATGCTGAGCGGTACCGGTTCCGTCCGCAGGACCAGCGTCATGGCGGACGAATTCGCCATAACATAAGGTATGTACAGGCCGGCTTCAGTGTCGGCGTTTAAGCCGGATTCCTTTACATCAGCGGCGACCCCGACGATGGTGAACCAGTCCGGCGATATTCCGATCTTGATGCGTTTGCCCAACGGGTTTTCGTCGGGCCAGTAACGACGCTGAAACGCTTGATTGATGATCACCGCGCCCGGTTTTTGCCAGCCTTCTTCTTCAGTGAATGTACGCCCGGCCGCAAGCGGCGCGCCCACCGCGCGGAAGTAATCGGGCGTGATCGAACGCCAATTGGCGCCAATGGTTTGGCCGGGCAGGGGCGCAGGGCGGCCTTCGATTTGAAAACCTATACCTGAATTGCCTTTGAGCGGCAGTCGATGCGTGGCCCCGGCGAATTCGGCGCCGGGCAATGTTTTCAGTCCTTCCAATAGCTGTCGCAAGTAGGCGGCGCGCTGTTCGCGCTGCGCATATTTCTTCTCAGCAATATTGATCTCCATCGTCAGACCGTTCCGCGCATCGAAGCCCGGCGCAACCTGCTGCAAGCGCACAAAGCTTTTGAGCATCAGCCCCGCTCCGATCAGCAGCAACAAGGCAAAAGCGATTTCCGCGACCACCAGCGATTGGCGCAACCGTCGCCCCCCGCCGCCCGCCATCCGGGAGCCGTCTTTGAGCGCGCTGTTGAGGTCGGGCCGCGTGTGGCGCCAGGCGGGCGCCAGTCCGAAGATCAATCCCGTCAGCAAGGCGACCGCCAGCGTAAAGCCGAGCACGGGGAGGTTGATCGCAGCCTCGTTCAAGCGCGGAATGTCGCGGGGCCCCCATGTCGTTAACAGCTTCACGCCCAACGCCGCGAACAACAGCGCGCCGGCGCCGCCGGCGAACGCCAATAACAAACTTTCAGTCAACAACTGCCGCACGATGCGCCCGCGCCCCGCGCCCAGAGCCACTCTTACAGCCAATTCGCGTTCGCGCGTCGCGCTGCGCGAAAGTAACAGGTTGGCGACATTGGCGCAGCCGATCAGCAGCACGAACAAGACCGCGCCGAGCAGGATGTATAATGGCGTCTTCAATTCCCCGCTGACCATTTCGTGCAAGGGCTGCATGAATACGCGCCAGCCTTTATTGGTTTCGGGATAGGCTTGTTCCAGACGCAGAGCGATCGTCTCGAACTCAGAGCGCGCTTGCTGTAGCGTCGCGTCCGGTTTGAGCCGCCCCACCACACGCAGGTAATGCGCGCCTCGATTAGACTTGAGATCGAGCGCGAATGGCGTCCACAACCCAGTGTCATCCTGTGGATAGCTGAAGCCGGGCGCCATGATCCCGATGACTGTGTGAGCTTGCCCGTCCACTTTGAGCTGTTTCCCTATCAACTGCGGATCGCCTCCGAAAGATTGGCTCCACAGCGCATGGCTCAGGATGACGACGCGCTCCCCGCCGGGCGCGTCTTCCTGCGGTAAAAAGGCGCGACCCATCGCCGGCTGCACGCCGAGCGCCGCGAAGAAATCCGCCGTCACCCTCGCGCCAGGCGTCCGTCTGGGCTCATCGCCGGCTTGCAAGTTGAAGCCGTCCTCACGAAAGGCAGCCATCTGTTCGAAGACATTGTTTTGGCTGCGCCAGTCAGAGAAGGTCGCAGGCGTTACCGAAAATTGAGGCAAATTGATCGTCGGATTGCTCTCCCGTAACCAGACGAGCCGCTCCGGCTCCGGGTATGGCAGTGGATTAAGCAACACAGCGTTAACCACACTGAAAATCGCCGTGTTCGCGCCGATACCTAATATCAACGTCAACACAGCCACGGCGGTAAAGCCCTTGCTCTTGAGCAACATTCGCGACCCGTAGCGCAAATCTTGAAACATTTCGTCCTCCAGTCTTTTTGGTTGCAACCACAGCGCATCCCAGAACGCGCTCGTACTGCGCCACAGCAGATCGAGCTTAGCGCGCCGGTCGAGCCGATCCCATTCGGCCAATAACTCTTCGCGATGTCGCAGTTCAGCCTCCCACTCCCGCCGCCAATTGGCGCGCAAGCGGCGCGGCACTATCACTCCGACAGCGCGGATCAGCCACAGCCAGAAACGAAAGCGAGTTGTTTGAGTCACATCAGTCATCGAATTTAGTCGTTGCGAAGCGCCAACATCGGGTCTACCTTCGTGGCGCGCCGAGCAGGAATCAGACAGGCCAGCAGAGCGACGAAGATAAGTGACAACGACACAGAGGCGAAGGTCGTTGCGTCGGTCGTACCGATTTCGTAGAGATGATTTCGCAGGACACGTGTCAGTGCGAGCGCGCCAGCCAGTCCAACGGCGACGCCCAGCACCGTTAGCCACATGCCTTGTCGCAAAATCAACCACAGAACATCCGCGCGCCGCGCGCCGAAGGCCATGCGAACGCCGATCTCATGCGTCCGCTGAGACACCGCGTAGGCCATGACGCCGTATAGCCCGACGACTGCCAGGGCCAACGCCGCTCCGGCAAAGATTCCCAGAAGCGTGAGCGTAAACCGGCGTGCGGAAAGCGAGCCCGAGATGACCTGCTCCATGGTGCGGACATTCGACACCGGGACTTCCGAATCGAGCGCGAGTATTTCCTTGCGGATCGATTCGGCGAGGGCTAGCGGTTCGCCCTTCGTCCGTATGAGCAGACTGCCGTCCTGCCAGAAGAAGGCCTGTGGAATATAGAAGCGATCCAGCAAGGCGCCATCCAGACTTGTCTGTCGAGCATTCCCGACAATCCCAATGATTTCCCACTCCAGATCGCGGCCTTCATAGTCCCAAAAGCGGAGGCGTTTGCCTAACGGGTCTTCGTTGGGAAACATCTTCTTCGCCAACGCCTCATTGATAATGACCACCAGTTGATTGATCCGCTCCTTGGCGAAATTTAGATCGTTGGTGAAATCGTCGCGCTCCGAGAAGACGCGGCCTCGCAGAAGCGGAATGCCCAGCGCGCTGAAGTAATTTCCGCTTACGGAAATGAATGGCGCGTTGTAATTCTGTTCGGGCCGGTCGACCCGTTTCATATCGCTGCCGTTGTATACTCCCGCCATTGGCGCACTCGACGCCATTCCGGCCGCCTCCACTCCGGGCAGCCCTTCCAGTTTCTCGAATATCCTGTGCAAGAATCGCGACCGGGCGTCGCTACCAGCCGGATACCTGGCTTTGGGCAGTGACAGGTCCATAGTCAGCGTATTTTGCGGATTGAAGCCGAGATCGACATCCAGCAGTCGAAAGAGGCTTCGCGCCAGCAGCCCCGCTCCAGCCAATAGCACGAGCGCCAGCGCGACCTCCGCGACAATCAGCGCGCTGCGCATTCGATGCCCTGCCCCGGCGCCCGAACCTCGACTGCCTTCCTTCAACGTTTCATTGAGGTTTGGCGCGGAAATTTGCAGCGCGGGAACCAGACCGAAGAGCAGTCCGGCGCCAACCGAGATGAGCGCCGAGAACGCCAGCGCCCGTCCGTCAATGGCGACCTCGTCAACGCGCGGCAAATCGCCGCCGCTCCAATTGGACAACGATTGAACTCCCCAATAAGCCAGGCCAACCCCAAGCGACCCTCCGAGCAACCCGAGCAATGAACTTTCCGTCAACATCTGCCGGATGACGCGCCAGCGGCCGGCCCCCATCGCGGCGCGGATGGCCATCTCCTTCCGCCGGCTTGCCGCTTTGGCCAGCAGCAGATTGGCCACGTTCGCGCAGGCGATGAGCAGTACAAACCCAACTGCGCCCATGAGCGTGAGCAACGTCGGTTTCACGGCGCCCGTGATGCTTTCATGTAAAGGCGCGACCTTGACGGTCCAGTCCTCTTTGTCTTTTGGATAGAGCGGCTGCAGCCGCTGCTTGAGGGCTGTCAACTCGGCTTGGGCCTGATCGCGCGTGACGGCGGGTTTGAGTCGCGCGATGACATTAAACAGATGGTTACTGCGCGTGGTGTAATCCTCGCCCGCTCTAAAAACGAAGGGGATCAGGAATTGCCGATCCTCGTCATGATCTTGTCCGGCAAGAGCCGCCTTAGGCGGCAACACGCCAATGACCATGTACGGCTCGCTATTCAACCTTATCTTGCGTCCGATGATGCCCGGATCAGCGCCGAAGCGCCGCTGCCACAATCCATGAGCGATGACAACTACCTTGTTGTCGCCGCCGGGCTTGTCTTCGTCGGGCAAAAATCCGCGACCGAGTATCGGCTGCAGGCGCAAGATCCGGAGATAACTTGCGCACACCGTTAGCCCGGTGAGCCGCTCCGATTCGCCATCGCCGCCAAGATTCATGGACGAGCCGCGAACCACAGAGAGCGCCTCCAGGCTCGTACTTCCGTCCCTCCAATCGGTGAACGCGCCGGGGGAAACGGTGCTCTGCCCCCAGGGCGCCGCCTCCCAGAGATTCAGGAGCTGCTCAGGCTGCTCATATGGCAGCGGTTTGAGCAATACGGCGTTGACGACGCTGAAGATCGCCGTGTTCGCTCCGATGCCAAGCGCGAGCGTGAGAACGGCCACGGCGGTGAAGCCGGGATTCTTCAATAGCATCCGCATGCCGTAACGCAAGTCCTGAAACATCTCGTCCTCCAATCTTTTCGGTTGTAACCACAGCGCATCCCAAAATGCGCTTGCGCTGCGCCACGCCAAGTTACGCTTGGCGCGCCAATCCAGCCGATCCCATTCGGCCAGCATCTCTTCGCGATGACGCAACTCCGCCTCCCACTCTCGCTGCCAGTTGGCGCGCAGGCGGCGCGGCACGATCACGCCGATGCCGCGGATCAGCCAGAGCCAGAAGCGAAAGCGAGTTGTGAGTTTTGCATTGTTCATTGCATCTATTCGTGTCGCAGCGCATCCAGCGGGTCTACTTGCGCCGCTTTGCGCGCGGGCAGCCAACAAGCAATCAGCGCGACCAGCGCCAACAACGATGCGATGACGGCGAAAGTTGCCGGATCGGTTCCCTTCACACCGTAGAGTTGCTCAGCCATTTGCCGCTGCCAGTCACGGCTCGAGAAATATTGGCTGGCCAGCAGACGCTTCAAGGCGTACCCGCCTAATGCGCCCACTGCCAACCCCAGCAATACCAACTTCATTCCTTGCCCTATCACCATCCGCAGGACATTGGCCGGTTGCGCGCCGAGCGCCATGCGAATGCCGATCTCGTTAGTTCGCTGGGCGACCGAATAGGCCAGCACGCCGGAGAGTCCGATGGCCGCGAGCAAGAGCGCCAGTCCGCCGAAGAAACTCAGGAGACGCGCGTACTGGCGTTCCTGCCCCAGCGTGGCCTGTGATCGCGCCGTTTGCGCGCTGATCGCCGTGACCGGCAGATTGCCGTCCAATTCACGCACGACCTGGCGCACCGCGGCGGCGAGCGCGGTCGGTTCGCTGGCCGTGCGCAAGGAAAAAGACATCTCGCCGATCTCTGCGCCCTCCTGCCGCCACGGCGTATAGATCAGCGGCTGGATCTCCTCGCGCTGGCTCTCGTACTTGGTGTCGGCCACCACGCCGATGATCTCGACTACGCGGTTGCTAACCGTGACACGTTTGCCGAGCGCGTCTTCGTTGGGGAAGTACTTGCGTCCAAAGTCTTGATTGACGATGGCGACAAGGCCCGCTCGCGAATCGTCTTGCGCGCTGAAGCCGCGCCCGCGCAGCAGCGGGATTTCCATCGTCGCAAAATAGTTTTCGCGCACCATCTCACGATTGGTGCGGTGTTCGACGGCGGTCATTTCCGTCTCGCCGGGCAACAAGACGTCGTCGAACCAATTATCATTCGCGATGAGCGGGATGCGCCCGAACGTCGCCGCGCGCACGCCGGGCAGATTGTCCAGGCGATCGAAGAGTCGCTGATAGAATTGCACCAGTCGCTCGTCTTTGTAACCGCCCTGCTGCGGCCGCAAGGTGAAGAGCAAGAGGTTCTCCTGATTGAAGCCCAGGTCGACGCGTTGCAGGTTGTAGAGCGTGCGGATGAACAAGGCCGCGCCGACCAATAACACCAACGACAGCGCGACCTGCGCGACGATCAGTCCTTTGCTCAAACGTGAAACCGCGCCCGTCGTGCGGCGGCTCTGTTTGAGCGACGTCGCCAAATCCTGGCTCGTCGCGCGCCACGCGGGCGCCAATCCGAACAGCGCGCCAGTCAGCAGCGAGACGGCAAACGTGAACGCCAACACACGCCAATTCAGACTGAGGTCAACATCGTTGGGCAAAATTCCCGTGTCCTTATCGGTCAGCGCCACGAGCGCGCCCTTGCCCCAGAAGGCGAAAATCATGCCGGCCGCGCCTCCCAACGCCGCGAGTAATACGCTTTCAGTCAGTAATTGCCTGATCAAACGCCAGCGCCCCGCGCCAACCGCCAACCGCACGCCGATCTCCGCGCCGCGCAAGGTCGCCCGCGCAAGCAACAGGTTCGCCACGTTGGCGCAGGCGATCAACAACACCAGCGCCACGACGATGAACAGCCCGTAGATGGCGCCCGAGTAAACAATGCGCATATCCAACATCCCACGGCTGCCGGACTGCGCGACCAGAAGCGGGTAATCTTTCGGATCGAGTTGCGCCGGCTCATTCTCCTTGCGCGGCGGCGGCATGACCTCCAACGCGGCGGCTTGGAAAGCGCCGTTCAAGCTGTCGCGCGCCTGTTCGTATGTAGCGCCTGGTTTGAGCCGCCCCATCAAATCCAGCCACCAGGCGCCTGGTTTGTTCGCCGCGCCCAATCTGCTGCTGTCGCCTCGCAGCAACGGCTCGCAGGCAATCGGGACGGTGACGGCGGGGTGATAATTCACTTGCAACGTCCCGCTGAATGCGAGCGGCGTCACGCCGATGATGGTGAATGTTTGCTTGTTGAGTTTGAGCGGCTGGCCAATGACGGCAGGATTAGCGGCGAACCGCTCCTGCCAAAACTGATGGCTGAGCACGGCCACTGGCGCCGCGCCTGGCTTGTCATCATCGTCAGTGATTCCGCGTCCCAGGATCGGTTGCACTCTCAGCCCGGCGTAGTAGCCACCCGACACAGCTTGCCCGTTGACGATCTCCGCCTGGTCGCCCACTACCGCGGCTACTTGACTGATCGGAGCGAAGGCGAAGAAATCACTGAGCGGGCTTTCCGGCGCGGCGGCGCGCGTCCGGCGCATCTTTTCAAAGACCTCGTAGCGAAACAGCGAATTTCCGTTTCTGCCCGGCGGCGTAGGCACGATCGACGTGCCACTCATGCCATTAACTCTGAACGGAAGCCCCGCGTGCCATTCAAACAGCGTCAACCGTTCCGGCTCAGCGACCGGCAAGGTCTTGAGCAACACGGCGTCCACCACGCTAAATAACGCCGTATTCGCGCCGATGCCCAGCCCCAGTGAAAGCACGGCGACCATCGTGAATCCTTTGCTCTTGAGCAGCATTCGCGCGCCGAACCGCAAGTCTTGAAACATTTCGTCCTCCAATCTTTTTGGTTGTAGCCAAAGCGCGTCCCAGAAGGCGCTCGCGCTACGCCGGAGCAGATCAAGTTTTGATCGCCAGTCAAGCCGATCCCATTCGGCCAGCATCTCTTCGCGATGACGCAACTCCGCATCCCACTCTCGCCGCCAGTTGGCGCGCAATCGGCGCGGCACGATCACGCCGATCACGCGAATCAGCCAGAGCCAGAAGCGAAAGCGAGTTGTGGGTTTTCTATTGGCCATCCGGTCTATTCGTGTCGCAACGTTACCATCGGATCAACTTTCGTCGCCCGCCGCGCCGGCAGGTAACTGGCCAGCAAAGCCACTGTCACCAGCAACAGCGGAACGACTGCAAAGGTGATTGGATCCGTGGGCTTCACATCAAACAGCAAATCCGCCAGAAACCGAGTCAGCGCAAATGCGCCGGCGAGACCGAGAGCGACGCCGATCAAAATCAGTTTCAAGCCCTGTCCGATTATCAACCTGAGCACATCAGAGGCTTGCGCGCCCAATGCCATGCGAATGCCGATCTCATGCGTGCGTTGACTGACCGAATAGGCGATCACGCCGAACAGCCCTATCGCCGCCAACGCCAGCGCGGTTCCCGCAAATATACTGAGTAAGAGAACCAGAAACCGGCGTTGCGCTGTGATGTCCCTCAGGTTCTGCGTCAGGGTCCTGACGCGAAAGATCGGTTGATCCTTGTCGATCTTTTGAATCGCATCCTGGATGGCTGGGACGAGCGTCGTAGGATCGGAGTGGGAACGAATAACGACGGCCTGGCCGTTCTCCTTATCGCCTTGAAATGTTGGATAGTAATACTGCGCATCACCCGTGACTTCGTCCAACCTGCTTTGCTTGATGTGTCCGACGACACCGACGATTTCACGGTACGGATCTCCACCAATAGACATCCGGTGGCCAATAGGGTTCTGCCCGCCGAATTGGCGTTGCGCGAGCAACTCGTCAATGATCACAACGCCAGGCGCGCCTATCGTGTCCTGCTCGGTAAAATAACGGCCAGCCATGATCGGAATCTTCATCGTCCGGAAATAATCAGGCGTTACGGCAGAGACTGTTCCAGATGGCCTCTGCGCGGGGCCGTATTTCTGCCCTTCAATGGCGAAGATGTTCCGTTGATTTCCGCCGGTCAGCGGTGGGTTAGAAGTGGAGCCAACCGCTTCGACGCCGGGAATCGCTTTGATGTCGGCAAACGCCCGTTGATAAAAACTGTTGATCTGCGCATCTGTTTTATATCTGAGTTCCGGTAAGACGATAACGAACGCGAGCAGCCCTTGCGGCTCGAATCCGGGATTGACTCGCAGCACTTTGTCGAAGCTCCTCAGGAACAAGCCGGCCCCGATCAAAAGCAGCAGCGAGAGCGCCACTTCAGCCATGACTAAAATGCTTTTCGGGCTGCGTAGACTGAAACGCTCGCTGGCGCTGCGCCCGCCTTCTTTCATCGCTTCGGCCAAATTCGCTTTCGAGTAGCGGATGGCCGGGAAAAGGCCGAACATCACTCCGGTCAGAAGCGAGACTCCTAACGAGAACAACAAAACGGCGCCGTCAGCATTGACTTGAACCGCCTGGAAAACTTTTGTCGGCTCCAGCGCCACAAGCGCCGAGATCCCCCAAAGCGCGAGTAAACAGCCGAGACCGCCGCCGATCAAAGAGAGGAACACACTCTCGGTTAGAAGCTGTCGCATTAAGCGAAAGCGATTCGCGCCGACGGCCAGGCGAACCGAGAATTCCCTGCGCCGCGAGGTCGCTCGCGCGAGCGCAAGGTTCGCCACGTTGGCGCAAGCGATGAGTAAAACAAAACCGACCGCGCCCCATAAAAGAAACAACGGCTTGTGTAGTTCACTAAAAAAGTATTCTTGCAATGGCCGGGCAGCGAGACCCCATGGGCTTTCAGGTGGATACCAACGCGAGTTTTGTTGGCGAATCCGCTCAGTGACTGCTTTCATATCGGCCTGAACCTGCTCAAACCCGATGCCAGGTTTGAGGCGCGCAATCATGTAGAAAGTTTCCCACTGGCGGTGATAATGCTTGCTCATTTCTGGCGCCGGCGCGCCCGGTTTGATGATTTCAAGCTCGCCGTCGGGGAAAAAACGGAAGCCCGCGGGCATGACGCCGACCACAGAATAGATTTTGTCATCCAGTGTAATTTGCTTGCCGAGGATCTGCGGATCGCCGCCGAAGCGTCTTTGCCATAGACCATAACTCAGAACAACCACCTGATCATTTCCTGGCTTATCCTCTTCAGGCAAGAAGCCGCGGCCTAAAAATGGCTGTACCTTGAGCGTTGTGAAGAACCCCGCAGAGACTTGTAGTCCCATGAGCCATTCCGGTTTGTCTTGTCCGGTAAGGTTAGCGCCCCACCAAAGAACCAGCGCAGTGCTCTCGAAAACCTTGTTTTGATCGCGGCAGTCGAGATAGTTCAGGGAAGAAATGATGCGAGGAGTCCCGCCGCCCCAGGAGTGCCCGACAAACACCAGGCGATCAGCTTCACCGTAAGGCAGCGGGCGCAGCAACACGGCGTTGATGACGCTGAAAATTGCCGTGTTCGCGCCGATGCCCAGCGCCAGCGTCAACACTGCGATCGTCGTGAAGCCGGGATTCTTCAACAACATCCTTAGGCTAAAACGCAGGTCTTGAAACATTTCGTCCTCCAATCTTTTTGGCTGCAGCCATACCGCATCCCAAAATGCGCTTGTACTGCGCCGCAGCAGATCGAGCTTGCTGCGCCAGTCGAGCCGATCCCACTCGGCGAGCATCGCTTCGCGATGACGCAACTCCGCCTCCCACTCCCGTCGCCAATTTGCGCGCAATCGCCGCGGCACGATCACGCCGACGGCGCGAATCAGCCAGAGCCAGAAGCGAAAGCGAGTTGTAGGTTTTGAATTGGCCATCCGCTGCGCTCTACTCGTGCCGCAACACCACCATCGGATCGACTTTGGCCGCTCGGCGAGCGGGAACCCAACACGCCAGCAACGCGATCGCCGACAACAGAAGCGGCACGCCGACAAACGTCAACGGATCTGTTGCGCCAACGCCTAACAACAAACTCGCCAACACGCGCGTCAACGCAATCGCGCCTGCCAATCCCAGCGCAACCCCGATCAGCGCCATTCGCATCCCCTGACTGATGATCAGTCGCAGCACATCCCGCAGCGTTGCGCCGAGCGCCATCCGAATGCCGATTTCCCGCGTGCGTTGGCTGACAGCATACGTCATCACGCTGTAGAGCCCCAGCGTCGCCAACATCAACGCAAGCGCTCCAAACGTCGAAGCCATTCCCGCCGCCACGCGCGGCCCCCAAAACGCTAACGACAGATTCTCTTCCGCCATCATCATGCCCCCCACCGGCAGACGGGCGTCCAGTTGAGCGATTTCGCGGCGTGCGCTTTCCACCACCGGTCGTAAAGCGCCTGCCGATTGCGCGCTGATCAGCAACGCCATTGCCGATTGCGGGTGCTGATAGACGGGCAGGAACATGTACGTTTGCGGGTCTTCGTACAGCGTCTTATAGCGTCCGTCTTTGGCGATGCCGACGATTTCCATCAGCGGCGCGCCCTGCGCGAAGCGAAAGCGTTTCCCAAGCGCATTTTGTTCGCCGCCATAAAATCGGCGCGCAAATTCCTGATTGACGATCACGACGGGCGGCGCATCGGCCGTATCGCGGTCGGTGAAGTCACGCCCCAGCGCAAGCGGCGTCTGCACGGTGTCGAAATATTTCGGCGTCACAAAACTGCATTCGGAGATGACGCCCTGATTCGGCGGCGGGTCAATCTCGCCCTCCTTCACAATCGGGCCGCGTGAGGGGCGGCTGTCCAGGAGCGGCAATTCGGTGGCCAGCGCGGCCATCCGCACGCCGGGCTGCGTCTCGACGCGGCGATGGAGTTCGCGGAAGAACCGAAGGCAAGCCTCCTGGTCGTAGGCCAGTAGACCGGGACTGACCATCATCATGACCAGATTTTCGGTCTTGAAGCCGGGATCGGTTTTGACAGCCTGGCCCAGGCTGCGAATAAATAGCCCCGCGCAAATCAGTACGATGAGGGAAATTGTGACCTGCGCGACGACCAGCGCGCCGCGCAGATTCCAGCGACGGCGGCCCCGTGATTGTCCCGCCGCCATGCCTTTGATCACGGCGACCAGATCAGTCCGCGAAGCCAGCAGGGCCGGAGCCAGCCCAAAGATCACGCCTGTTAACAGAGACGCCGCCAGCATCCATTTCAACACGTAGCCGTCCGGCGCAAAGTCTAAATTGATCGGGTAGGGAACCGGCGGCGCAGTAGCCTGTATCGCAGCCGCTCCCCAATATGAGAACGCCCAGCCTAGCGCGCCTCCCAAGCCCGCCAGCAACACGCTCTCCGTCAGCAGTTGCCGCACGATGCGACTACGTCCCGCGCCAATCGCCAGTCGAATCCCGATCTCTCTGGCGCGCGTGGCGGCCCGCGCCAGCATCAGGTTCGCCACATTGGCGCAGGCCAGCAACAGCACAAGACCTGAGACACACAATGCCAGCAAACCGCCGTACTTGATCACCCTGGTCTCATTCTCGTATCGCCCATCCACTTCCGTCGTGAGCTGGATTTTGGCGCCGGCATTGTCCCTGGGATAAAGTTTCGCCAGGCTGTCGACCACCAGATTCAAATCCGTTTCCGCCTGCGCCATCGTCAGTCCGGGTCTCAGACGCCCGTACAGGTTGAACAGCGCATAGCTGCGATCCGTTTGCCATTCCGCGCGGCGACCGAATTTCTGCGCCATCATCAAAGGCGCCCAGAACGCATGGCGGAAATAAAATACCGAGCCGAGAAACGATTCCGGCATGACGCCGATGACGGTGAAAGGGTGGCCGTTCAGATAAATCATCTTGCCCACAACGCTCCGGTCCGCATTGAAGCGCCGTTGCCACAACGAATGACTGATCACCGCCACCGGATGAGCATTCGGCGCGCGATCTTCTTCCGGCGAAAAGACGCGCCCCAGCATCGGTTTGACGCCCATCACGTCGAAGTAATTGCCGCTGACCAGTTCACCCCAGCCGACCTCTGCGCGCTCGCTGTCACCCGCATTGCGGCTTTCGCTGGAACTGATGCCTGCCGAAACCTGCATCCAGGCGCTGAGGCCGGAAAAGCTTTTGTTTTGCTCTCGCAAATCCACGTAGTTCGCATAGGAAAACTCCCCCCAAACCCGCGTGTCCGTTTTCCTGCCCCATTGCGGAGCCATTAATTCCGCCGGCTTTTCCACTGACAGCGGGCGCAGGACAAAGCCGTTCACCGCGCTCAAAATGGAGGTATTCACTCCGATTCCCAACGCCAGCGTCAGCGTGGCGACCGCCGCAAAGCCAGGCGCCTTGCGCATCATTCGTATGCCGTAGCGAATGTCTTGAAACATCTCGTCCTCCAATCTTTTTGGCTGCAGCCATACCGCATCCCAAAATGCGCTTGTACTGCGCCGCAGCAGATCGAGCTTGCGGCGCCAGTCGAGTTGATCCCACCGAGCGAGCGTCTCTTCGCGATGATGCAACTCGGCCTCCCACTCCCGCCGCCAGTTGGCTCGCAAACGGCGCGGCACGATCACGCCGACGAGCGCAATCAATCGAAGGTGCGGCCTTGTGAAGAATTGTTTGCAGCGAGAGAGCAGCGACACGGTTTTGACCTTAGGCGCGTGACGGTTTCGGAGCGCGCTCGTTTTTCGGTTGCGTTTGTTCCAACAGCCGGTAGCGTTTGACGGCTTCGGCCAGCAACTCCCGCCCTTCGCGCGTCAGCTCGTAATACTTTCGCTGCGGACGCGGCTCAGACTGCGAGATGCTCTGTTCTTCCCACTCCGACGTGAGATACCCGGCGTCTTCGAGCCTCCGCAGCGCCGGATAGACTGTCCCGCCCGGCACTCCCGTGATGTCGATGATGTCGAACCCGTATAAATAGCCGTTGGCCACCGCTTGCAAGATGACCGCTGTCGTGTAGGTGAGAAATGCTCTGCCCATTGCGACCTCCTTGAGATCTTATTCTGGATAGAATCCTTTCTAGCGAGAATCCTATCTAGTAAGGATTCTACATAGGTCAGAAGCGATAGACAAGAAATTTTTTCAGGATAACGTCAAATTATGACGCAGTTTATGACGCAGTTAGTTGAGGAAGAGGGATAAATCGAGAGAAGTCTATTGTTTCCAGTGTTTCGCGCGTTCCAGCTTTAGTTTTTATTCGCGACTGTTCAGACTCTCTTCGTCCCGTGGCGAGACGAAGAGAGTCTGAACAGTCGTTTTCCTAATTTTCCAGTTCACCGGCGTCTTAAACCAATTGCGCCGCATGCTTCAATCGCGGCACGGTTCGATCCTTTCCGACGGCGGCGACCACATCGAACAGGCCCGGCCCGACCGCCTGCCCCGTCAGGGCGGTTCGCGTGGCGTTGATCAAGAGGCCGGCTTTGACCCCTTTTTCATCGGCGAATCTTCGCAGCAGAGCCTCGGTCGAATCGTGTGTGAACTCATCGAGCGTCGCGAAAGCGTCCGCCAATTGCAGGAGAAGTTCCTTCAAGGCTGGATCTTTCTGAAGGTTCTTTTTGACCGCCGCGTCGTCGAATTCGAAGCTGAAGTCGTCAACGAAATATGGACGGCCATGTTTCGGGAAATCGGTCAGCGTGCGCGCCCTCTCACGAATCAGATTCACAACCCTCTCGAACCAGGCCTTTCGCTCGCCTTCGTACTCATCGCGCCACAAGCCGCTCTTCCGCAGTTCCGTTTTCACCAGCGGGAACAGTTTTTCCGTCGGCATCGACCTGATGTATTCGGCGTTCATCCAGAGCGCTTTCTGATCGGTCCAATTGCGCGCGTCGCCTTCGGTGAAGTTAAAGATCGCGTTCGATTTGTGAACTCCTTCTAGCGAAAAGAGCTTGATCAGCTCCTCGCGCGAAAAGATTTCTCGATCTCCCGCTCCTTCGGTTCCGGCCGGCGACCAGCCGAGCAGCGCAAGGAAATTGACGAACGCGTCGGGAATGAAACCGGCGTCCCGATAAGTTGTCACGCTGACGATCTCGCCATGCTTGCGCTTCGAGAGCTTGCCTTTGTTCGGCGCCAGGATCAGCGGTAGATGGGCGAACCTGGGCGTCGGTTTTCCCAACCCTTGATAGATCAGGACCTGTTTGTGGGTGTTCGAGAGGTGATCCTGACCGCGAATTACATGCGTGACGCCCATCAAAATGTCGTCAACGACGACCGAGAGGTTGTAGAGCGGATGCCCATCGGAGCGCAGCAAAACCAAGTCTTCGATCTCTTTGCAGTCGCGTTCCTGCAGACCGAAGACGGCGTCATCGAACGAAGTCTTCCCTTCCTCGGGCGTTTTGAAACGAATGACGAATGGCTCGCCTCTCTCAGCGCGCGCTTCCGATTCTTCCCTCGAAAGGCTGCGGAATGGATTCGTTATTTTCCCCTGGCGGGCAGCCTCGGCGGTCTGCTGTTTGACGGTCGCGTCGTCACGCTCCTCTTTCGGGGTGAAGTCGCGATAGGCCCAACCTTTTTCGAGCAGTTCGTAGGCCGCGGCGCGATGCTTCTCAGCGTAATCGGATTGGAAGTACGGCCCTTCGTCGTAATCGAGGCCGAGCCACTCCAGTCCTTCGAGAATACCCTGGACCATCTCTTCGCTGGAGCGCTGGATGTCCGTGTCTTCGATGCGGAGGATGAATTTGCCGCCGGTCTTGCGGGCGAACAGCCAGTTGAACAACGCGGCGCGCGCGCCGCCGACATGCAAATAGCCCGTCGGCGAAGGCGCAAAACGAACACGAATCTCTGACATAGAGCTTATGATTTCTTCCTTGGTTTTCAATAGTCTTCGAACAAGGAGGAACTATACAACAGCGGAGAGACGGAGGGACAGAGGGCAGAGCGACGGGGGGACTGGGAGACGGGGCGACAGGGGGATAGAGGAAGTCCGCGTCCGAGCGCCATTCCATCGCCCCGTCCCCCAGTCGCCCTGTCCCCCCGTCCTCCTGTTTACTCTATTATTTCACGACATTACGCATTGCGAAGCTGCGCCCGTCTATCGCGCGGTCGGTGGCGAGGATTCCGTTGAGGTGATCAATTTCGTGTTGGAGCAGTTCGGATAAGCCGCCAGAGGCTTTCATCTGGCGCTGCGCGCCATGGTCGTCGGTGTAACTCACGTCGACTTCAACATGTCGGCGGACGCGGATCATGAGGTTGGGGATCGAGAAACAATCGTCCCACAATTCCATCATCTCGCGGCTGGCGCGGGTGATCGTCGGGTTGATGAGCGGGAACGATTCGCCGACATTGAGAAAGATCATGCGCCGCCCGACGCCGATCTGCGGGGCGGCTATCCCGCGGCCGAAGCCGTTTTGTTCGCGGAAATTGTCGAGAGTCGCGGCTAGATCGCCGATCAATTCGCTGGTTTCGCGCTCATGAACATTGACCACAGGCGATGACGGGCGCCAGAGTTCCGGATTTCCCAGAAGCAATATTTCGCGTGCGGGCATAATCTCTCCTCCGAAAATAGACAGGATTGACATGATTTCTCAGGATTCAAATCAATGCGCAAAATCCCGTGAAACCCTGTCAATCCTGTCTACTTTCATTGTTTTTCCCGTGTCGCTCACCGCCGAATGAACGACCCATTGATGCTCAGGAGGCGCTTGGGCGCAAGACGCCTCTGAGGCGGATGTTGACGGCTTAAAACTGATTCGGATTTTGTAAGTGACCTGATTTACGTCTGGCGCAGTTTAACAAACAAATAGAAGGCAAACAAATCGAAGGAGCGCAAAACAAGGGAGAATCATCAGCGGGGTTTGATCTCGCGCCCATTCACAGCCGGGGCGGCGTTCACGGCATCTTTCAACTTTTTGATGACTTCTTGAGTGAGCTTGTGGTAATCGGCCTTGATGGTGAAGCCGGCGGCGTTGGCGTGACCGCCTCCGCCGAAAGATTCGGCGACGCGGGCGACGTTGACGCGGTTTTTGGAGCGGAGGCTGATGCGGTAGGTGGAATTGGACATTTCGCGGAAGAAGGCGACGGCTTCGACATCGCCGACGGTCAGCGGGTAATTAATGATGCCGTCGGAGTCGTCATCGCTGGCGCCGCTCTGTTCGAGAGCCTCTTTCGTCATGGTGATCCATGCGATGCGGCCCGATTCGTCGCGCTGCAAAGTCGAAAGCACCGCCCCGGCCAGGAGGACCTTGGAGTAAGGGTAATTGTAAAAGATAGCCTGTGAGAGTTTGGCCGGCTGCGCGCCGTGGCGGACCAAATCGCTGGCGATTTTGAAGGTGCGTTCTGTGGTGTTGGAGAAATGGAACGACCCGGTGTCGGTCAGCAGCGCAGCGTAAACGCAACTGGCGATTTCGGGGGTGATTTTCGCTCCGATGGCCTTGGCGAGGTTATAGATCATCTCGCCGACGGCCGCGGCGGTCGAATCGATCCAGTTGAGGTCGCCGAAAAGTTCGGTCGTCGAGTGATGGTCGATGTTGACGACGAACTGATCTTTTAAACTGGGCAATCCGGGCCGAGTCACGTCGCTGCATTCGATGACAAAGACCGCGTCGTATTCTCGGTCGATGTCCGGCGCCACGCGGACCTCGTCGGCGCCGGGCAGTCGCGAGTAGGCGTGAGGCACGTGGTCGCACATAATCACCTCGGCCTCTTTGTTCAGCCCGCGCAAAATCCGGCAGAGGGCGAGCGAAGAACCGAGGCTATCTCCGTCAGGCCGAATGTGAGAGGTGACGGCGAAGCGCTGATGTTTTTCGATCAATTCGATAACCTGGCCTAGCATATCAATATTGTGGATCGAGGATCGCGTGATTCGCGACTTCTCTTCGATACTCGATCCTCAATCCTCAATCCCCGATCCTCGATCCTCGATCCTGATCTCATCGAACAACCGCATCATCCTCTCGCCGCGCTCGATCGATTCATCGTAAGCGAAGCTCAGTTCCGGCGTATGGCGCAGCCTGATTCGCGCGCCGAGAAGGCGACGGATGTAACCCGTGGCGCGGACGAGGGCTTCGAAAGTCTCCTGCTTCTCCTGGGAAGATCCCAGGACGCTGACAGAAACGCGCGCGTGGCGCAGATCGGGGCTCACTTTCACCTCAGTCACCGTGGCGAACCCGACGCGCGGATCCTTGATTTCCTGAGCGATGATCGCGCTTATCTCGTTCTTCAACTCCTCGGCCAATCTTTGAGAACGATGTGCCATAAAGCTTCAGGGAGTGGGGAATGGGAAATCACTTCTCCCCACTCACCACTCCTTACTCCCCATTCCCTATTCCAACTTCGTCGGCGCGACCTTCTCGGTGATGAAGGCTTCGATGACATCGCCGACCTTGTAATCGTTGAAACGTTCGACGGTGACGCCGCATTCGTACCCCTGCTGCACTTCGCTGACGTCATCTTTGAAGCGGCGCAGACTGCCGATGTTGCTTTCGAAGACGACCACATTGTCGCGGATCAAACGGGCATGCGCCGTGCGTTTGATCGAGCCGCTCGTCACCATGCAGCCGGCGACCGCGCCGACCTTCGGCACGCGGATGACGTCGCGGACTTCGGCCTTGCCGATGACTGTCTCTTTGGTCGTGGCTTCCATCAGCCCGAGCATCGAGTTGCGGATCTCTTCTTCCACCTTGTAGATGATCGAGTGCAGCCGGATGTCGACGTCCTCCTGCTTGGCCGCGTCATCGGCGCGCGCTTCGGGCCGCACGTTGAATCCGATGATCACCGTGGCGGCCCCGGTCTCGGTGGCGTTGGACGCGCTGGCCAGCAGCACGTCGTCGTAGGTGATTGCGCCGACGCCCGCGCGGATGATGCGGACTTTGACCTTCTCGGTCGAGAGTTTGGTCAGCGTATCCTTCAGCACCTCGACAGAGCCTTGCACGTCGGCCTTGAGGATGACCAGCAACTCTTTGACCTCGCCGGTCTTCATCTGGATGGCAAGCTGGTCGAGACCCCGCGCGGCGGTGCGAGCCAGGGCCATTGCGCGGGCCTTCGATTGGCGGAACTGGCCGATCTGCTGCGCCTTGGCGATGTCGTCGACGACCTGGAACTGGTCGCCGGCGGCGGGCACGCCTTCAAGACCGAGCACCTCGACGGGCGTGGCCGGGGCGGCCGCCTGCACGCGCTCGCCGAAATCGTCCATCAACGCGCGAACCTTGCCGAAGTAATTGCCGGCGATGAAGGGGTCGCCGACGCGCAGCGTGCCGTTTTGAATCAGCACTGTCGCGACCGAACCTCGCCCGCGATCCAGCTTCGCTTCGAGCACTGTGCCCGTCGCTTTGCGCCTGGGGTTTGACTTCAGATCGAGGATGTCTGCCGTCAGCAGAACCATTTCGAGCAGCCCCTCGATGTTGCGCTTCAACTTCGCCGAGACCTCGACCATGGTCGTGTCGCCTCCCCACCCGTCCCAGAGCAGTCCACGGTCGGCCAATTCTTTCTTGACCCGGTCCGGGTTGGCGTCTCCTTTATCGACCTTGTTGATCGCGACGACTATCGGGACTTTGGCGGCTTTCGCGTGGTCAATCGCCTCGACCGTTTGCGGCATCACGCCGTCGTCGGCGGCTACCACTAACACGACAATGTCAGTGACGCGGGCGCCGCGAGCGCGCATCATCGTGAAGGCTTCGTGACCGGGCGTGTCGAGAAAAACCACACGGCGCAGCTCGGACGTATTGTCGGGGTTCGACACGTTGACCGAATAAGCCCCGATGTGTTGCGTGATCCCGCCCGCCTCGCCTTCGGCCACGCGTGACTGGCGGATGGCGTCGAGCAGGCTGGTCTTGCCGTGATCGACGTGTCCCATGACCGTGATCACCGGGGCGCGCGGGTCGGTGTCCTCCATCGCTTCGGGAGTGATCTCGAACTCGGATTCGACGATCATGTCCTCGTAATCGCCGAATGCCACATCGAAGCCGTATTGTCTGCCGATGTCTTTCGCCATATCGGCGCTGATCGTCTGGTTGATCGTCGCCATCACGCCGCGCTGCATGAGGGCCGTCACGATGTCGCGCGGCTTCGCATCGATCTTCTCGGCGAATTCGCGCACCGTGCTGCCTTCCACCAAACGGGCCGATTTCAGCGCCTCCGGGATCGCCCGCGCCGCGAGCGGCGCGGCAACGTGTTTACGCGGCATCAGCCTCTGCGCATTGCCTTCCTGAAATTTGTCCTTCTCGCCTTTGTGGCGCTGCTGGTGGCGCCCCTTGGGGCGCTGATCTTTCGGCGGGATGTAAACCGTACGCTGCTGGGCGCCTGACGGCAGAAGATGGACTGCTTTGTCGCGCCCATCGCGTTCGCGTTTCTGTACGGCTCCGCGTGATTCCTGCCTCGGCTGCTGCGCGGTCGCAGGGGCGGGTCGCGACCCAGCGGCCTTTCCAAACGCGGGTTTCGGCGCTGGTTTCGACGGCGCGGGCTTTGGCGGCGCTGGTTTCGGCGGCGCGGGCTTTGGCATCGGTTGTGTCGGCGTTTTCAGCTTGATGACTTTCGTCCCCGCCGGCTTCGGCGGCGCGGCCGGGGCTTGAGGTTTCGCGACAGGCGCAGCCTCGGCGGCCCTGGCCTCGGCGGCGATCCGTTTCTCTACGATCTCCTCGACCTGCGGCGCCACGGCCGGCTCACTATCGATACCCGCGGGAGGCGCAGACGGCGCCGCCTGTTCGGTTTCGATTTCGGGCGGCGGCGCGGGCGCGGCTGCGGGTGGCGGCGGCAACTTGATAACCCTGGGCTTCGGCTCGGCCCCTGGCGCCGGCGCCCCTGACGCCGGCGCAGAGGACTGCTCTTGGGCTTGCGGCGCGGGCGCCGCCGGCTTGGCCGCCGCAGGCGGCGCAGACACAGGTTTCGGCGGTGTGATCGTTCTGATTGTCGTTTGAGGAACTGACGGCGGCGACGGGCGCGCAGAAGGCTCGGCTTCAGTCGGCATGGTCGCTTGTTGCGCCTTCTCAACGACGGCGGGCGCCGCAGCCGATTGCTCGGCGGAAGCGCCGGGCGCAGTTTGGTGTTTTATCAATCGCGCTTTATGTATAGCTGGGGCCTGCTCTTTCTTTGGATAATACATCTCGCGGATTTTGGCCGCGATGTTGTCTTCAAGCGTGTTTGAAGGCACACTCACATCAACGCCCATACGGCGAGCGTCCTCGAGAATCTTTTTACTCTCGAGCTTTAGTTCCTTGGCTAGATCATAAATTCTAACTTTACTCATTTATCTATAAGCGCCGCAAATGCTTCACTCAGTTTTATTTACTTTGTTGACGTCTTCCCGGTTTCGTTCTCATCGCTTTCCCAGGAAATAGACGCGGTTTACATGATTGTTCAATCCTATAAATTCTGTAAATCCTGTCTATCTTCATTCTTTCATGGCGCCGCTCGTTGCGACCAGAGCTACTACTTTAACGCTCTGCGACGGTGGCTTCGTTCGCTTCTTCTTCAGCTTCTCCAGCCTCTTCAGCTTCTTCAGCCTCAGCCAACTTCGCCTCCTCCGCTTCCTCCGCGCTCTTTTCCATCATGGCGCCCTCTCCGACCTCTCCAGTCGCTTCAATCATAGCGCCCTCTCCGACTTCTCCAGTCGCTTCAATCATAGCGCCTTCTCCGACCTCTCCAGCCGCTTCAATCATAGCGCCCTCACCGACTTCTCCAGCCGCCTCAACGTCTTCAGCGGCCTCGCCCACTCCTGCGGACTGCTCTCTGACGTGGGCGCGGCGCGCCTCCGTTATGGCCTGGGCCATATCGAGCAATTCCTGAGCCTCATCGACGCTCAGGTCGAGCCAATCCGAGAGGTCGTCTACAGTTGCGCTGGCCAATTGTTCGACCGTCTCGATGCCGTGTTCGGCGAGCGTGGCGCTGTCACCGGCGGAGATGCCTTCGATCGATGAAATCTTCACTTCAGGCGCGGTGATGATCTGCTCCATCTGCGAAGCGATCTCGCGCTTCATCTCTTCTTCGCTGCGGATGTCGATATCCCAGCCGACCAGCTTCGCCGCCAGGCGCACGTTCTGTCCGCGTTTGCCGATGGCCAGGCTCTGCTGTTCGTTCTCGACGGTGACCTGCAATTTGCGGTCGTCGAAATCGACGACCGTGACCTTGCTGACCTTGGCGGGCGACAGGCCGTTCGCCGCGAAGATCGCCGGGTCTTCGGACCATTCGATGATGTCGATCTTTTCGCCGCGCAGCTCGCGGATGATCGACTGCACGCGCGAGCCTTTCATGCCCACGCATGCGCCCACCGGATCGACGTCGCGCTCGTTCGAGACGACGGCGATCTTGGCGCGTTCGCCCGGTTCGCGCACGGCGGCTTTGATTACGACGGTGCCGTCATATATTTCGGGCACTTCCATCTCGAACAGCCGTTTGAGCAGCTCGGGGCTGGTGCGCGAGACCTCGATCTGCGGGCCTTTCGATTCGCGCCCGACGTCGTGTATGACGCAGCGGATGCGCTCGCCCTGCGTGAAAGATTCGATGCGCGATTGCTGCGATTTGGGCATGACCGCTTCGATGCCGTTGCCGAGATCGACGATGACCTTTCCGCCTTCGAACCGTTTGACGAAACCGTTGACCAATTCGCCCAGACGGCCGATGTATTCTTCGTAAACGTTGTTTCGCTCGGCCTCGCGAACCTTCTGCAAGATGATTTGCTTCGCGGTCTGCGCCGCAATGCGCCCCAGGTCTTCCATCGGGCGCGGCAATTCCAGCATGTCGCCGACCTCGGCGCCCTCGCCGACTTCAAGGTTGGCGTCTTCAACGGTCATTTCCTTCGACGGATCGGTGATCTCTTCGACAACGGTCTTGACCGCATACAGCTCGATCGACCCGGAATCCTGGTTGTACCTCGCGTGCAGGTCTTCGCCCGATTTGAAGTGCTTGCGCGAGGCGGTCACCACGGCGTCTTCGATCGCGCTGATGATGACCTGAGAGTCAATCTTCTTCTCTTTACTGAGAACCTCGATGTTCTGCGCAATTGAGCTTATGTTCATAACTAGTGGTTAGTGGTTAGTGGTTAGTGGTTAGTGGTTGGTTGCAAGAGCGCCGCCAACCACCAACCACCAACCACCAACCACCCCTATGGTTCAATTTCAACGTTCGCTTTCACGATATTGGCAAGCGGCAGTCGGCGCCGCTTGCCGTCCGGCTCCTCGATCACAGCGACCGGCGCTTCGCCTTCCCGGTCGAGACCGATCAGCTTGCCGTGAAAGTTTCTCTGGCCGTCAATCGCCTCCGAGATTCTGACGCGCGCCGGCAACCCCGCGAAACGTTCGTAATCCGCCTCTTTGTACAACCCCCGATCAAGCCCCGGCGAAGCCACTTCGAGCGTGTATTGATGCGGGATGACGTCTTCGACATCGAGAATCAAGCCTATGCGCTGGCTCACCGACGCGCAATCGTCGAGTGTTACGCCGCCCGGCTTGTCTATGTATACCCGCAAGGTGGGATTTTTTCCCCCCATCATCTCGGCATGAACGAATTCCAGGCCTTCGCGCGTTATAACACGCTCAATGATCTCGCTGACGCGCGGATCGAGTTTCAATTCTCTATCTCCAATGCGAAAAGGCGTCGGGATAAAAACGATAAAAAAGGTGGGCGAAGGCCCACCTGAAACGTAAACGCGATAATAGCCGGAAGGATTGACTAAATCAAGCAGCGAATACGACTTTGTCACTTTGTGGGTTTCCACAGTCACAAACACGGGTTCAATCGCTGTCAATCTTGCGCCGAGGCGCCGTATGATGGCGGGCGTAAATTAATGACTGGTGAGAAGAAACCATGCCAATTTTGATCGCCGAAGATAATGTGGCGCAGCGCGCCTATCTGCGCGAACTGTTGGAACGCGAGTTCGCCGAATACAAACCGATCCTGGAGGCTGCCGACGGCGAGAGCGTGGTCAGAACGGCCCTGGCCGAACGGCCCCAGCTCTGCGTCCTCGACATTCAGATGCCCGGGTTGTCCGGCGTCAAAGCGGCCCGCGCGATATGGAAGGCTTTCCCTGAGGCGCGGATAATCTTCTGGACTCAATTCCCGCACGAAATCTACATCAACGAGATTCGCAAGATCGTGCGGGGCGCGCAACCGCCTCCCGCCTATGGTTTTATTGATAAAAATAATCCCGAAAGCCGGTTTCTTCGTTTCGTCGCCGCCGTGCTGGAAGACGGCGCGGACATGATCGATCCGAATTTCAAAGACGCGTTCACACAGCCGCTGCTGACCGACTTCGAAGCCGAAGCTCTTTATTTCCTCGCGCTGGGATTGTCGAACTGGGCCATCGCGCGAAAATGCCACCTGAGCCTGCGCGGGGTCGAGAGCCGGTTGACCACGCTCTACGAAAAGCTGCTCATCACGTCCGCCGAAGGCACGCCGGACGAGGCTTACGATAAACTGGCCTTCAACATCCGCACGCGGGCTTATTTCGAGGCGCTGCGGCGCGGCTTGATCAATCAGGATGAGTTGGAGAAGGCTAGCGCCGAGTTGGAGAAGTGGCTGGAGAAGGACCGGAAGAAATTCGCGGCGGAACAGGGCGGCAAAGCGTAATTTGAGCGAAGCCGCTGTGTCGCGTTGCGACGCTCCGAAACAACGAAATGAAAGGTAGACAGGATCTATAATTCTCCGTGTTCCAGTCACGTTTCTTCAAATCCTGCTTATTCCTGGCGCTACTGGCCGCATTTGTCTCCGTCGCAGTCTCACAATCGGACCAGCCGGCCAAATCGGAGCCTGAGACCCAGTCTGTCACGGTCACGCCGACTCCGGCCGCCCTCGACAACGCCACGATCAATCTGCACCGATGGGGCGCGGTGACGCTCTTTCATGGCCTGCCATCTGACCGCGTCAACGCGATCGCCGAAGACGCAGGCGGAATGTTGTGGTTCGGCACGGACAACGGATTGGTTCGCTACGACGGGCGCAACGTCGAACCCGCGCCGTACGAGTCCGACTTGCCTTCGCGCAGAATCCTGGCTTTGAAGCTCGACCATCTCGGCTATCTTTGGATCGGCACGGACGCGGGCGCGGCGCGGCTGCGCGGGAATCGGTTCGAGGTCCTGCCCGAAACGCGCGGTCGCGCGGCGTCCGGCATAGCGTCCTCGCAGCAAGGGTCGCAGGGCGAGGTGGCGGTCGTCACCGGCGCCGGCGAGATCATTCGCTATCGAGAGCAGGCCGAAGGGACCGAAGGGGGAAGTCGCAGCGCAAGTTCTTCTATCAATCTCTCGACCTCGAATACGGCGAATACGGTCGCCGCGCGGCTCGATCCGAACATCCACCCGCTGCTCAAATCTCCGAAGCAACCGGGTGAGACTCTGCCGCTCACCGCGATCACGCCCGGTTCTTCAGGCGATTGGCTGATCGGGTCGAGCGGGCGCGGGCTGCTCATCAATCACGCGAACGACCTGCGTGAAGCCTCGACCAGGACCCCGAGGCCCTACTTCATCTCTTCGATCTATGACGACGGCGCGCGCGTCTGGCTCGCGGAACAGGCAAGCGCGCGGGCAGGCGGTTTGTGGTTTTGGAAAGACGGCGCCCTGGCGCGGACGTCGTTCGATGCCGGTCCGCTCACGGCCGTTCATGGCGGCGACGGAGAGTTGTGGGTCGGCTCGACCGGACAGGGAGCCTTCCTGCTCAGGTTCGAGAACGGCGGAGTGAAGCAAGTCGAACATCTGACTTTTATAAACACCGCCGGAGGGTTGCGGTCGAACCACATCAACGCCATCTTCCGCGACCATGAAGGCGTCGTCTGGTTCGGCTCCGACCGCGGCGTCTGCCGCTACGACCGCAGCAGTTTTCGAGCTTCTACAGTCAGCAACCACCCGCAGAGCAACTACGTGCGCGTGATGCTTCACACTTCAGACGGCGAAACGTGGCTCGGGACCAATCGCGGGCTGTTCAAACTGGCGACCGGCGGCGAATCCTCTAGGACGGAAGGGGGCGACTCGGATGTGTGGTCCGAAGTCGCGGAGTTGGATGGTCGCTCGATCAAGGCGCTGGCCGAGAATGACGGCGCGGTCTGGGTGGGCGCCGGCGGCGGATTGTTCGTCAAACCGAAAGGCGCTTCGAGCTTCTCACGCGTCCCGTCCGCGACTGACACGGCAATCACAGGCGCCGGCGCCAATGACGCCGAACAACCTGCCCCAAAAGAAACACAACAGGCTGAACCGCAACAGGCGCTTCAGGAGCAGGCCACACAGCAGCTCGACGCCTCCGGGACGAAGGAGATCGTTCTCTCAATCGCCGGTTTTCGCGGGCAAATTTACGCCGCCTTCTACGAAGGCCGCATCGAGAGGATCGAACCCGCCGCGGGCGGTTTTACGCGCGCGCCCGCATTGCCCGCATTGAATGACGCGGCTGCGCGGCGCGTAACATGCTTCGCGGTCGAGCGCCGCAACGGCGCCGACGCGGCTTTGTGGTACGGGACGGCCGACGGCGAATTGCGGCGCTTCGACGGCTCGCGAACGACGTCATTCACTCTGCCGCAAAAACAGCCGGCCGCCGAACGCGCGATTCGCTCGATAGCCATAACGGATAGGGGAGTCTGGATCGGTTCAGAACAGGGCCTCTACCTGCGCGAAGGGGATTCGATCCGCGAGATCAGGCCCGATCTCGATGTGCGCTCGCTGCTCGTGACGCGCGAGACCGCGCCGAAGAGCGAAATGGACAACGTCCCGCGCGAAGTCGTCTGGATCGCCACGAGGAACGCGGGCCTGTTCAAGCTGCTTCCCTATCAGAAGGTCTGGGCGCGCTTCGACACCGAGCAGGGACTGCCCTCGCAACAAATCTTCGCCCTGGCGTCCGGCGAGAACGGCGAGGTCTGGGTGGGCACGAATCGCGGAGTCGCGCGCCATCGCCCGAGTCAGATCGAGCCGCGACTGCGGATCAAGCGGCTTGTCGCCCCCGATAGAATCTATTTGCCTGAAGAGCTGACGGCCGAGGTGTCGCTTCCGCACACGACACGCAGCCTGCTGCTCGAAGTCACGGGCGTCGGCAGTAAGACGTTTTCGAGCCAGTTCCAGTATGAATTCGCGCGGCTCGACAAAAACGGGAACGAGGAGAAGAAGATTCAACCCGACCCACAGTTCGCGGTCGAGAACCTGCAATCGGGCTCGTACACTATAGTCGCTCGCGCCGTCAGCCGGGACCTGGTCTATTCAGCTCCTCTCAATGTCCGGCTGCGAATCCGGAGGGCGCCCCCTCCCTGGACTACGATGCTGTTGGCGACGCTCCTCGCGGTCGCCGTCGCGGCGGCGGCGACCGCGTTTCGCCAACAGTTCCGACTGGCGTCGGCCAACCGCGCGCTCGAAAAGACGAACATAGAATTGACCGAAACCCGGCTGCGTTTGGCCAACGAGACCGAGGCCGAGCGCAGCCGCATCGCCCGCGATCTGCATGATCAGACGCTGGCCGATCTTCGCCACCTGCTGGTGATGACCGATCAATTGGCAAACGGCGCTCCAGCGACAAGTTCGTCTTCCATCCCCTCTTCAACCTCAGAGGATTCGGCGCCGTCGCCCGCGGCCCTCCGCCGTGAGATCGAAGCGATTTCAAGCGAGATTCGCCACATCTGCGAAGACCTCAGCCCATCGGCGCTCGAAAACATCGGGTTCCTGCCCGCGCTCGAATGGGCTTTGAGCAACGCCGTGGCGCAACTGTCCTCTGGGGAGAAATTCGCGTACGAATTCATTTGCGAGTCGAGCCTGGAAGACCGCCTGCGGCTTTCGCACATCGAACGGATTCAGCTTTACCGAATGGTTCAGGAGGCGCTCAACAACGTCTGCCGGCACGCCAGAGCGAAACAGGTGAAGATGGAAGTGCGCGCCGAATCCCCGACCGACCTCGTGATCGAAATCCGCGACGACGGCGTCGGATTCGACGGCGCCAGTATTAACAAAACCGGCCACGGCATCGCCAACATACGCTCGCGCGCGAATCTGATCGGGGCGAAGGCCGAGTGGAAGAACGCTCGCCCCGGATGCCGCTTCGAAATTCGTAAGGACGGGTGTGTAGGATAGGGAGTAGGGAGTGGGGAATGGGGAGTAGGAGTTACTTCTTTTCCCCATTCCCTACTCCCCACTCCCTACTTCCCCAATTCATGCCGTTACCTGAACAGTCTCCCGCTGGCGCTTCAGGATTGCATAAGCCATTAATCCGCCGATGGTCATTCCGATCAGATCGCATTGCAGATCGTTGGCCGTATCGTAAGCCCCGTGAATGCGCATCCCCGGAGTCGGCCACATATACTTGTCGTCCCACAATTCGACGATCTCGTAAAAGCCGGAGATCGTGAACACCGTCGTCATAGCGAAGAACGTCACCAATCCCAGCGGCAACCGAATGCCGAAACGGTCCAACCCGGCGCGCAGCAGCCACACGATAACGGGCGCGACTAGCGCCGGTATCACTGTGTGCGCGAATTCGTCGTACTGAATATATTTGAATTTCGTGTCGTACATACTGAACGAGCCGCCGAATCTCAGGTTGCCTAAGCTGTCGAGCGCCACCGTAGCCCAGACTAAAAACAGGAGCGCGACGGGAATCTTCACTTTGTAATGCGCTCTAACGAAGGAATGGATCGCCCATAGATAAGCGACGCAGACCGGCATGATGACCCATACCTGCAGGTACGGCAGCCGTAGCAGAAAGACCACGCCCCAAATTAACAACCCGGCAATGATGAGGGGTTCAAATCGTTTCGTTATTTGATTCATTGTGTTCTCCAGATTTATTTAAGGCATATTTTTATAAGGCTGGTAGGGCGCCGCGCCAGTCTTATGGCGCGCTGCGTTCAGGCTTACTTCATGCGAAATGCAGCGCCGATTATCGAAAACAGAAGCGCCAGTGAAAGAATCGTAATGGCGTTGCCGACGCGCCTGACGAGCGTCGAGCGAAGTTCAAGCTCGACCGTGTGCGCGCCCGCCGGCAGATCAATAACGATGTTTTTGGCCGCGCCTTCCTTTATTTCAACCAATCCGCCGTCAATGGTCGCCGTCCATCCCGCGAAATTGGAAGCTCGAAATTGCAATTGATCGGGCTTTTCCATTTCGACTCTAAGCCTGCGCAATTCCGGCGCCCAATGTTCAATCGTGACAAGTCCATTGCCCTGCGCCAATCGCGTCTGGTCCATCGGCGGCGCTTCGAGTGGAACGCCTCGCGGCAGCGTGGCGATATTATAGTGTTCCGGTTTCGGCTCAAACGATTGAGCGCGCCACATCGGCCATGCCACGTGCCATGCGCTCATCGCCAGGGCGCCGATCAAAATCGCCAACGATGCGATAAGAGATAATGAGTTCGTAGCGCCGCCTTCAGATGGAAAGTTTGGAGCGGCGCCTCCAGACGGAAGGACTTCATGATTGAGCCTCTTCCGCCTGAAGGCGGCGCTACGAACTTCAAAGCACGCGCCGGCGAGCATCGCGGCCGCAAAACTTGTCAGAGTCATCATCCGCCACGAATAGATCCCGACCTCAATTTTCGGTATCAATCGCCCAATCGGTTCGGAATACTTCGTCATCAAAAAACAGGCGATCAGTCCGGCCCAAACCCACAACCACACTCTGGGAGCGCAGGCGTCCTTGCCCGCGGACTTCCGGCAATAGCCAGCTGACCGAAGCAAGCAGGCAAGGACTCCTGCGCTCCCAGCAATCGAAATCGCGTTCAACGCCCAGATGTGATCCAGGCGGTTAAAGAATGGGTCTCTGACACGATCGTAGACATTCTGCCCGAAGTCGTAAACGTAGCTCGCATGGTACGGCCAGCTTCGTTCGACGACATCGTAATTGATCAACTTCTGCTCGACGATGGCCGGAAAATAGTACGCCGCAGCTATCATCAAGCCCAGGGCGAGCGCGCAACCAATAATCAAAAACTCACGGCGCCGCTTCATCCGGATCGCCCACACGACGAAACAAGGCCCGAAGACAAGCAGAAACTGATAGGCCGTCGGCGGGTGCGACCAGAAGAATGCGCCGAAGATGGCGGACAATCCGGCGAAATTTAATAGAGCGCGCTTCGAGGATTGATCACCCACGCCTCTCGCGTCGCACACTCTCTCTGCAAACAACAATACGAGTGGCGTCCAGACGAAGCTCAAAAATTCGGCCATCGCTCCGCGCTGATACTCATTAATCAGCCGGTACGGCGCGAAGACGTATACCGCGGCCGCCATCAGGCTCGCCGCGCGCGACATCGTCCTGCGCGCATAGTGGTATATCGCCGCAGCCGACGCTAAACTCGCCAGCCAGTAGAACCCGATCCAGACCTTCAACCAATCGCGGGTCAGAAAATAAATGAGCGACGTGGCGTAATAAGCGCCGGGCGGATAGAAGGCCAGCGTCGGCGCGCCGTAACCGCCGTGCGTCTCGTCGTCCCATCGCGGGTAGAGCCTGCCCGATTCCAGTCCGCGATAGAACGCGCGCATTTGATTGAAGTGCATCCACGAGTCGTGCGTCACAGGCATCTCGCCGCCGCAACAGCCGACCTTCTGGTCCTCGCCGATGACGAAAAACGGCAGCGTCGCAATCGCCGCCATGACGACCAGCGCAGACAGGACGCCCAGCCGTTTTTTCGTACGGCCTCGCGCTTCCGTGATGTCGGATTTAACAGCGATGGTGTGATTCATCTGTCGCAAATTGTCGCACACAGGCTTCATCCTGAAAAATCCTGTCAATCCTGTCTGAATGTTTTACGGTCCCGATTTCGAGTGATGGCAATCGCCATTCCACTCGATTGGCGATTCCGAATGCGCGATGGACAATGATTTCCGATCGGGCGCCTCCCGGAAACGAAGCGTCGCCGCGATCTGAAGACTCCGTTTGAAAGATTCTCCTGACAGGCGGTAATGCCCGCGCGGTTGTGGTAAATTAGCCTCGCCGCGGTTCCCGCACGGACAAAACCATTCAATGAGGAAGAAGAAAGATGGAAGCTTTTCG
>DASTMP010000399.1:0-14716 GCA_035714085.1 Blastocatellia bacterium | reverse complement strand
CCTGAGCATCGATCATGACGCGTCATGATCGATGCTCAGGCCGCTCACGCTCCCCATCCTGTACCATTCATTCAACCCTCAACATATTTATGGCGGCCTATATTTAGAGCCGCGCTCGTTCCGCTTACGACGGCGAACTTGCGGAGCCGACCTGTAAGCCGAATTCTGTGCCTGTTCACGGCCACTCAGGCCGAAAACAAGCGGTGACCATTCATCTGGGCGGCGCATTGCTGAGCCGCTCTTGCGACCTACCCGGAAGCGAGCCTTCCAAACCTCACATCTCATTTGAGATCTGAAATTCAAAAAGACTGAAGCGGACCGCTTTCAATACCGCTTCCCTATTTGGCCTTGCACCGCAGGGGGCTTGCCTAGCCGAGCCTGTCGCCAGACTCGCTGGTGAAGCCTTTACCTCACCGTTTCACCATCGCCCACGCCGCTCGGCGCCGCGCGTCTCGAATCTCAAAATTTGAGATTCGAGACGCGCGGCCCGAACGCGTTCGGGCTGTCTATTCTCTGTTGCGCTATTCCGTCGGGTCACCCCGCCTGGCCGTTAGCCAGCCTGCTGTCCTATGGTGTTCGGACTTTCCTCCCGCATTTCGCATGATTTCAAACCTCAAATAGAGATTTGAAATCACCGAGACACGGGCGGTCACCCGGTCTGCTCCGCAATGATCGGATCAAAGTATAACAGAATAGTCGAGGATCGAGCATTGCGGATTGCGGATTGCGGATTGCAAAATGGCCCAACTTATGGCGGTTTGCGCCTGGACGCGACACCGTGGCGGTAGGCGCTACGAGCCGCAAAATTGAATGGCCGGAAGGTTTGTAAACCTTCCGGCCATTTTTCCTTCGGAGTTGTGATTTTATGAGCGGATGGTCGGCTTAATCCGCAATCCGCAATCGATTAACTGGTCGGAGCCGTCGCCTCCCGCGCCTTTTGCTCGGCGGCCGCGGCCTCTCTCTTCTTGTCCAAGGCGCTCGCTTCGTTGGAGATCTTGACCGCCATCTGTTCGAACTCTTTGCGCTTGGACTCTTCCTTGGTCAGTTTCTGGCGCTCGCGATAGAGCAGAGCTTTGTAATACATCGCCCCAGTGTATTCCGGATCGATTTCCAGAGCCTTTTCAAAGAATTCAAACCCTTTGACCACGCATGCTTCGGCCTTCTGCTTATCAGCCAGGGCCTCGGGGGAGTAATCCATCTTGCGGAAATGGAACTGATCTTTGCCGAAAAGGGCCTTGTCCTGATAACGGGTGGTTTGATCGTAAGAGCATTTCCAATAATCAACGCCTATCCCATAGAAAGCCTGAGCTCTTGCGTCTTTCTTCGTGCATTTGTTTGTGGCGCGCTCCTCCATCGTCTTGCGCCATTCATCTCTGTTCTTGATGTCATCGTAAATGACCGCCATGTAGCTCAGAGCGTTGTCAATGACAGTACAGTTATCGTTGGCAAGCGACAAGGCCTTTTTGTAAACGTCCAGCGCCTGGTTGGCGAGTTCTTTTTTCTTGCCGTCATCGATCTCTTTCTTATAGTCTCGGACCATGGTGGCGCCCAGATAGAGCCAGGTGATCGCGTTGCTCGGATCGGTATCAGATGCGTCCTTGAAAAACTCCTGGGCGATTCTCGTGTTACCCTTGTTGTATTCAATCGCGCCCTGATTTAGCTTGTCCTTGGCGATAACTTTTCTGATGTACTCACACCCCGATCCCAGCATCGTAAGCGCTGCGATCGCGGCTAGCATCAGCGCGGTAGTCGAATTTCGGATGACTTTCATAACAGCCTCAGGGACTCTCCCAATTTAAGAATTGTGGTTTTATAGGATCCGATCATCATCGTTCATCTAGGCCCTCGATCTGAAGACCGATAGGGGCTCCCCCGACCTGTTTGACGACGTCAATGACTCTTACGACCTCGCCATAATTGAGCTGGCGGGGGGCTTTGATGAATACGGCCTTGCGATCCGACGGACGCCCGTCGAGCGCTTTGAACAGCCGCTCTCCCAGCGGTTTCAAACTATCGTACTCATCATTGTTCAACTTGTATTTTCCGCCGTCCATCGGGATCGTAACCAGTAAGGCCAACGGATCCGGTGGTTGTTCCGGCTGATTCTCCGGCGGTTTTTGCGGAATTTGCGATTCGAAGCGATGCGGCTTCTTCGGACTGATGACCATGAAGATGATCAAGAGCACCAGCAAGATATCGATCATAGGCGTCATGTTGATATACGGCGTCGCTTCCTTAGTGCTGGCGCCTCCGCCCATTGCCATAACTTTTATCTCCTTTTCAACAAACTCGTGAATTTCAGATCTATTGATCGTTCGCCCTCAGTCTATCGGCCACCAATCCGATCTGGTCATACCCGGCGTCGCGAATGTCGTTGATGATATCCACAACCTCGCCGTAAGGCACGCCGATCCCTCCTCTGATGTAGACCACCTGGGGCTCCTCCGGTCTACGCAGTTTCATTCGGTTTTTGATGGTTTCGACCAGATCGTCCTTCGCAATCGGATCGCGATTGACGTAGTAGGATCCGGCAAACGGGATTGAAACAACCACCGCTCGTTCATTTGTGATGTCACCTTCCTCATCCGGGTTAGCAGCCCTCGGAATAATGACATTGACACCGGATTGAAGCAGAGGCGTGACGACCATAAAGATGATCAACATCACCAACATAATGTCCACCATCGGCGTGACGTTGATCTCCGAGTTCAATGCGCTTCCACCACTCGAACCGCCACCTGCGCTCATAGCCATGACTTTTCCCTCCAAATATGTTCTTCACAACATTCGACGAACGCCTGTCTTCTTCGATTACCTGAATTTTCCTGACTCGATCCCGCAAAACGCGAATGACATGTCTGCGGGATCAAGTCAGCGGAACCGGCTATTGAAGGAGACTTCGTCGAATAAATTCTATTTCTTACCGCGTTGTTTGAGGAAGAAGTCAATCAACTCGGCCGAAGAGTTGTCCATTTCAACTATGAAGTTGTCCACTTTGCTGGTGAAGTAGTTGAACAACCAGACCGCGGGCACCGCCACGGCAAGCCCGACCGCCGTGGTGACGAGCGCTTCCGCGATGCCGCTGGCGATCGCCGAGATACCGGCGTTTGCCGTTTCGCCCATTCCCGTGAAGGCGTTGATGATTCCGAACACCGTGCCGAACAGCCCGACGAACGGGGCGGTCGAGCCGATCGTCGCCAGGCCGGAAAGGCCGCGCCTGAATTCGGCGATCTTGATCGCCGTGGCGCGCTGTAACGCGCGCTTCGACGCGTCTACAACTTCACCGGAGATGTCGGTCGAAAGCTGGTGAGCGCGAAACTCCTGCAAGCCGGCATTGACCACCATCGCTAAATGGCTCTTTTTGTACTTATCGGAAAGGCTGATCGCCTCGTCAATTCTCTGACTCTTGAGTGACACCGCGACCTTCGGAGCGAACTCGCGCGACTGATTCCTGGCGGCGCTGAAGGTCAGATAGCGCTCGACCATGATCGCGATCGACCAGATTGACATGATCAACAGGATGACCAACACGACCTTCGCGACCTTGCCCATATGGCGCCATACGCCCATTGGCGACCAGTCAAACGCTGACACCCCCTCAGCTCCCCCTTCGGCGAGAGCGAAAACGAGAGGCATTGCTTTTAACCATACCTCGCTAAGCAACAAGATGATCATAATATCAAAACCCTCCAATAGTGGTTACTAGATTTGAATTGTCGGCCGCCTACACATTACAGGCGGCTCAGATCGTCAAAAATGATTGTTGGAACCCCAATCGCCCCGCCGCAATCCTTCGAAAATCCATCGAAGGATTGCGGCGGGGCGGTGGGCAAGATTCATCATTTGCTGTAGACACCGAATGGGGAGATAAGTTCCGAACGGAATCGGGGTCTTTTATTGCAGCGTAAAATTGAACGTCAGAATTCCTTGCACCTTCACGGGGACGCCCGACAATTCCGTCGGCTGGAACTTCCATTGCTTGGCGGCCTGCAACGCGGCGTCTCGCAACAAGGGATGGCCGGCGATTACCGCGGCTTCGATGACCCGACCATCTTCAGAAATAGTGACCTGTACTTGTACGGCTCCTGAAGCGCGCGCCGCTCTCGCTATCGGCGGATAAGGCGGTTGAACCCTACTGATGGCCTTTCCCTGCAGCACGCCACCCGATACGGTAAGCTTCTTAGGAGGCGCCGGCGTCGGCGTCGGCTCCGGTGGTTTCGGAGGAGGAGGTGGCGGCACGTCATCGCCTCTCGAGGTTCCACCAGGAACGCCTCCGGGCATGCCACCAGGCACGCCGCCCGGCACGCCATGAGAGACGGCGACGACTTGTTTCGGCGCGACCGTCGTCGGATCCGGAATTCTTTCGGGCGGTTTTGTCGGAGGCGTGAAGGTAGTTGGAGCCGGGATGTTCTTGACGACCACTTGCTGCGCCGGCGGAGGCGGCGCAGAGGGCGGAGGCGGCGGCGCAATCATGGCCGAAACGTCAAACCTGTCCGCAAGCTCAGGACTCATATATATGACCGTCGTCACGGCGATCACTAGCAACGTCACGGCATATATACCGCCAGTAACGAGCATATATTTACCCGTTCTGGAGTTATCTTGACCGTGTTTGGACGACTCAACTAAGGTATCGAACATGGCTTATAGCCCTCCCTTGAGTTCAACGCCGATGGATCTATGGCCAACAAATCTGCGAATAATTTATGATTTTGAATGTATGACTTTGATTGAGGCAAAAGCCTACGGCCTTGAAACCGTCAAAATCCAAGCTTCACGCTCCAAACCCCTTGCCCAACTACCGGACCAACCGCTTGGCAAACGCTTGTTGGACAAACCTTGATCTATTTTGGGGGACGAGATGAACAGGAGTCATTCCTGGAAAAACAACGTCTTTGTTCAGGGAACCTCGCCCTACGAGCGTGAGCCTTAACACCAATTTTATTATTCTGTGTGTGACTACTTGGAGTCTATTGAATACAACAATCCTTGACAGGTCAGCAACGACGGCGAGTCTACTATCCAGCTCATCCGCAAGTCAAGACGTTTTGCAAATTTTGTATTACCAGTCAACCACAATAACGAGCCGTTATCGTCGATGTAACCTGATTTCATTGTTTCTCGTCCGTCGCGCCGACGAATGAACGGCTATTTTTACCTCCCCTTTTTGCGGGGCTTTGTGGAGACGCCCGCAGCGGCCAGCATTTGCGGCGTGACGCTAGGCGCCGTGGCGGGCGAGGTTGAAACGGACCCTTCGGAGCTAAGCGGCGCTGAAACCGTCGCCTTTCGTTTATTGGCTTTCCATCCCTCCCAAAGGAGCATGAAAGGGCTGGCGATATAGACCGATGAATAAGTGCCGATGATGATGCCGATAAAGAGGCACCAGGAGAAGCTCTTCAAGACCTGGCCGCCGAAGGCCAACATCGCGCAGACTGTCAGGAACGTCAGACCTGAAGTGATAACGGTTCTCGACAATGTCTGGTTGATTGCGTCATTCGAAAGTTTCTCAAGGGCTTCGCGCCGTCGAGTGCGCATCATCTCGCGGATACGGTCGAAGATCACGATCGTGTCATTCATCGAATAGCCGACCAGCGTGAGGAGCGCCGCGATCACTGTAAGGTCGAGCTCCCACTGCATGATGGAGAAGATGCCGAGCGTCACGAGCACGTCGTGGAAGACAGCGACGACCGCGCCAATGCCAAACCCCCAGGATTTGAACCGGAACGCGACGAAGATCAGCATGCCGATGCAGGCCACAATGGTGACGTAGATCGCGCGGTTGCGGAGATCGGCGCCGACCTGCGGGCTGACCGCCTCGGCGCTCTTCACCGCGGCGAAGCCGGCGAAGAAATTCTTCTCGAGCGCGTCGCCGATCTGCGGATCGACGCCGCTCAGGTTCTTCACCTCGCTCAGGTTGCGGATCAGACCATTGCTCGACTTTTCACGGTAATCAACGATGCGCTGCGCGACGTCGCCCGCCCGCTGCGAGTCAAGCCCCGCGCGCGACCTCAAGGCGTCGCGAAGGTCTTCGGCGCCTTTCGTGTTGATGTCCACCTTGCCTTGCGTCGAAGGATCGTTGAGCGTGGCGATAGCCGCCAGGATCTTCTGCTTTCCAATATCGGCGCTGTCCTTGGATTGCGCGGCCTCCGCCGACTGCCCCGCCTGCTGTTCGACGTGGACCAGGTTCGGCAGCCGCACCAGAACCTCGTTAGCCGGGGCCTGGCCGATGCGGTCGGAGACAGGTTGAAGCGAAATCGTCGTGGGATCGATCTTCTGGGCCGCCAGCGCCGCGCGCAATTTGCCAAAGTCCGGATTATCACGGAACTTGACCGTCGCGAGGGTTCCGCCGGAGAAGTCCACACCCATATTGAATGGGTGCGTGTTCGGGTCACCGTCAACGACGCGGTAAACGACCGAAGCGAGGCCAGCCAGGATTAACACCCAGGACAGTCCGATGAAGTACCACTTCTTTCCCAGGAAATCGAAATTCGTCTGCTTAAATATCTGGACCATAATAATCCGCAGTTGGTGGTTGGTGGTTGGTGGTTGGTGGTTTTCAACCAACTACCAACCACCAACCACACCTTACTCATATGCTGATTGTTTCCGCCCGCCGGCCGCCGCGAGTCAGCTCCCACATAAACATCGTACGCGACACGTAGACGGCGGTGAAGAGGTTCGCCAGCAGACCGATGGTCAGCGTCACGGCGAACCCTTTGATCGCCCCGGTGCCGAACGCGTAGAGGAACGCCGCCGAGACGATCGTCGTCACGTGCGTGTCAATGATCGTCACGAGCGCCTTATCGAATCCGGTGTCCACGGCCGATTTAACGATCTTGCCCGCGTGCAATTCTTCGCGGATGCGCTCGAAGATCAGCACGTTCGAATCCACAGCCATACCGATCAGCAGGATCACGCCGGCGATGCCCGGCAGCGTCAGCGTCGCGCCGAAGGCCGCCAGGCCGGCGAGCAGAATGACCAGGTTCAACGCCAGGGCGATCACCGCGTTCACTCCGGAGAAGCGGTAGTAGAAAAGCATGAATAGAATGACCAGTCCCAGCCCGACCATCAGGGAGATCATTCCCTGCCGAATCGAATCGGCGCCGAGCGACGGGCCGACCGTGCGCTCTTCAAGATAGACGATCTTCGCCGGCAGCGCGCCCGACCTCAGCACCAAACCTAGGTCTTCCGCCTGCTGCTTGGTAAAATTGCCCTCGATGCGCCCGCTGTCGTCAATTCTGGATTTGACGACGGCCACGCTCTTGATCTCGCCGTTGAGAACGACCGCCAGGTAATTGCCGACGTTGCTCCCCGTCCAATTCCCGAACTTCTCGGAGCCGCTCGGCTTAAGGTCGAACGCGACCTCGTAGCCGAAGCCCTGTTGCGATTGAACGCCGCGCGCGCTGCGCAGGTCGGCGCCGGTGATGACCGGGACCTTTTCGACGACGTAAAAGCCCGTGTCCGCGCTTCCGTCGCCGCGCTTCTCGTTATAGGGCAACACTTCCTTATCAGTCGCCCCGGCGAGCGATGCCTCCGCCTCGGCTCTGGTGGCGTGTTTCTGACCGAAGTCCGCGACGGCTCTGATTTCCAGTTTCGACTCTCCCTGGATCAATTTTTTGACGCGTTCGGGATCGTCAATGCCCGGCATCTGGACGAGGATTTGATGATTCTCCTCGCGCCCATGCAATTGCACCGTAGGCTCGGTCACGCCGAACTGATTAATGCGCTGCTCGATGATCGTCTTGGCCTGCTCGGTGGCTTCGCGGCGGATGCGGTTTGCCGCGGCGCTATTGAGGCTGAAGGTCACCGAAGCGGGGCTAACGGAGGGCGTCACGCTCCAATCCGAGACGCCGAAATACGGCAGAATTTTACTCTCGATATCCGAGTGCTTGCTCGTGTCCGGCGTCTCGACAACCACCACGCCGTTCGCCGGAGATTTCACGGCGGTGAACGGAATGCCCGCCTTCTTAAGCTCTGATTCGGACTTGAGGACGTTGCCGTCGGTGAGGGCCCTGATCGCGTCGTCGGCCTGCACCTGCATCACGAGGTGCGTGCCGCCTCTGAGGTCGAGACCGAGCTTGATGTTCTCCGAGAGGTTCTGTTTGAGCTTCGAAGGCTTGTAGAAATCGACCGCGCTTCTGCCGGTCTTATGCCAGGGCCCGAACATCATGATCAGGCACAGCGCGGTGATTACTAAGATAATGATGCCGCGTACACGAAGATTTCTGTTCATAATCTACTTCTTCTCTTCCGCTGGAGTGTCTTGCAGGCCGGAGATCGCCGTGCGGGCGACTTCAACTCTGACGACAGGGTTTTCTGAAATCTTCAACTGCATTGTGCGCTTGTCGTCTCGAATGCTGACGACCGTCCCGTAGATCCCCCCCTGGGTCACAACCTTGTCGCCCGTCTTCAGATTGTCGAGCATACTGTCAACCGCCCGCTGGCGCTTGCGCTGCGGCACGATGATCAGAAAATAGAAAAGAACGAAGACCAGAAGCAACGGTATAAACGTCACTAATGGACTGGCTTGCTGAAATAGAAACACTGCTATTTGCTGTGACATCACCAGGCGGGTTTAACCTCATTCTTCTGTAAGATTGCTCGTCCCGCTCGATCAAATGACGCGAGACGCGGTGGCGGCTCGTCTCTTATCCCGCTCCCCTTATCCCGCTCTCATCTGGCCCAGATAATACGCGCGAAATTGGGCGAACTCGCCAAGCGCAATAGCTTGCCTGACCCGCCGCATGCTGTCAAGGTAGAAGGCCAGATTGTGGTATGAGCAGAGCGTTGAGGCGAGCATCTCGCCGCAGTTGTAGAGGTGCCTGACATAGGCCCGCGAATAGCGACGGCAAACCGCGCACTCGCACTCTTCGTCGAGCGGGCGCTCGTCGCGCGCGAACTTCGCGTTCCGAACGTTCATCTTCCCGCGCGAGGTGAAGACCTGGCCGTTGCGCGCGTTCCGCGTCGGCATCACGCAATCGAACATGTCCACGCCGCGCGCCACGCATTCGATCAGATCCTCCGGCGTCCCCACGCCCATCAGATAACGCGGCTTGTCGGCGGGCATTTGCGGCGCGATGAATTCGGTGACGTCGTACATCCGGCGCTTCTCCTCCCCGACGCTCAACCCTCCGATCGCATAGCCTTCGAAACCGATCTCGACCAACCGCTCCAGACTCTGGCTTCGCAAATCCTCATAGACGCTGCCCTGATTGATTCCGAAGAGCGCCGGCGAGACGGCGGTCGACTGAGGCGTATCTTTCAGACGGTCGAACTCCGAGCGCGAGCGGCGCGCCCACCGCGCGGTCAATTCCAACGAATCCCGAGCCTGCTCCCGCGCGGCCGGAAACGGAGTGCATTCATCGAAGCACATCACGACGTCGGAGCCGAGCGCGTGTTGGATCCGCATCGACACTTCCGGCGAGAGGAACTGCTTCGACCCGTCGAGGTGAGAGCGGAATTCCACGCCCTCTTCTCTGATCTTCCGCAACTCGCCGAGGCTGAAGACCTGGAACCCGCCGCTGTCGGTCAGAATCGCGCGATCCCACGAGATGAATTTGCGCAGCCCGCCCAGATCGAAGACGGTTTCGTGGCCGGGCCGGAGAAAAAGATGATAGGTGTTCCCGAGAATGATTCGCGCGTCGAGACGTTCGAGCATCTCCTGCGTGACGGCCTTGACCGTGCCGGCGGTCCCGACGGGCATAAAGACGGGCGTCTCGATCTCGCCGTGAGCGGTTCTGATCCGTCCGGCGCGCGCTTGCATGACCGGGTCTTTATATTCGACGTTGAAAAACTGATTACCCACTATAATTACTTGAGCGGTTTGAATAATCGCCCTTCAGCCCCTTTGGCCGACGAATCGAAAATCATTATAGCTTTGCTGACGATCAAGTCGCGCGGCACGGTTCCCCAATACCTGCTGTCCATGCAGTTATCGCGGCTGTCGCCCAGTACGAAATAATTTCCCGACGAAATCTTGTATGGCTCCGCCGCGCCGTATTTCAGCCCGGGGTTAATCTCGGAATCATCACCGCCGGAATATCTATCGACGTCATAAAATACGCGATACGAAGCGCCCTGTGGCTTCGGCTCAACTTTGACGACAGGCGATTGCGGCTCTTCCAGGCCAGTCAGGCGAACCAAGGCGCGCTCTTCGGGCAATTCACCGCCGTCGATGAAAACGCGGCCACCTTTGACCTGAATCGTCTCTCCCGGCAACCCGATCACGCGATGCATATACATCACCTTCGGATCAGTCGGCAGTTTGAACACCACAATGTCGCCGCGTTTGACCTCCCCAACATTCCAGCCGCACAGCACCCTATCTCCCGGGATAATCGTATTAGCCATCGACCCCGTCGTCACGATCACGAGACGATAGTAGATTCGGAAATAAATCCCCATGCCCGCTAACGCCAAAAACAAAGCGGCGGCGACAATGATCAACGCTTTAGCTTTCTTCGACATGAATCTCCTCCGAAAATTCCTGGGTACGCGTCGCTTCCAGCGCGCAGTCTTGGCTAAAGTCCTATTGATCGGAGTTAGACGTCTTCGAACTGAAGACGAGGCGCAGCCAGGTCCGTTTCCTATTAATCCGCCTTTCGCCGAGACTGCGCGCTGGAAGCGACGCGTACCCAGGGGCGATATTCAACGCTGCCGGCCGCGTTGCTTGACGCGGATCGGCGTCGCAAAAAAATCAAAGCTCTCGCGCAGCCGGTTGATCAGATACCGCTCGTAAGAAAAATGGAGTTTCGTCTTCGCGCCCGAAGTGAAGACGACGAAGGTCGGCGGACGGGTCCCGGCCTGTGTGATGTACAAGACCTTCAATCTGCTCTTCCCGGAAATCGTCGCGCGCGGCTGTTCCAGATGCTCTTCAAAAAATTTGTTCAACTGCGCGGTGGGGATTCTCAAATTGCGCGCGTCATTCGCCCGCTTGATCAGGTCGGGCAGCCTGACCACGCGCTGCCCGGTCAGCGCCGAGATGAAGACGATCGGCGCGTAATCGAGGAACTTCATCGCGTCGCGAATCTTCTCTTCGTACTGGTAGACCGTGTAGGAATCCTTTTCGACCGCGTCCCACTTGTTGACGACGATGATGACGGAGCGCCCGGCCTCGTGCGCGTAGCCGGCGATGTTGGCGTCGAGCGCGGTCACGCCCTCGATCGCGTCAATCAGGATCAGCGCGACATCGGCGCGTTCGATGTGTTTGCGCGCCATAACGACCGAAAGTTTCTCCTCCATCCCTGTCGTCTTGCCTTTGCGACGGATGCCGGCGGTGTCGATCAGCCGGAGCCTGACGGTCTCGCCGTCCTCTCCGTCTGGGCCGACCCGCGCTTCAAACACGCTGTCTACGGCGTCGCGCGTCGTGCCCGGGATGCTCGAAACGATTACGCGCTCTTCCCCGAGCAGTTTGTTGATCAACGAAGACTTGCCGACGTTCGGACGCCCGATGACCGCGACGTTGATCTCGCGCTGTTCGCGCTCGGTGACTTCGACCGCGGGCAACCATTCGGTCATCGCGTCGAGCAGATCTCCGACGCCGACGCCGTGTTCGGCCGAAATCGGAAACACGTCTTCGTAACCGAAGCGGTGAAATTCGCCCGCGAAATCGGCCACCTGCGCGGTATCGGCCTTGTTCGCGACTACGAAGACCGGTTTGTCGAGCGCCCGCAGCCTCCGCGCCAATTCTTCATCGATCGGCGTTATTCCTTCGCGCGCGTCAACCACGAACAATAACAGGCTCGCCTCGCCAATCGCCGCGCGAGCCTGTTTGAATATATTGGCCGGGATCACCGCCTCGTCGTCGGGGACGATGCCGCCGGTGTCTACTACGCGAAAGGCGCGGTTCTGCCATTCGGCTTCGCCGTAAATTCTGTCGCGCGTCATTCCGGGAATGTCACCGACTATCGATCGCCGCGCCCCGATCAGACGGTTGAATAGAGTAGATTTACCCACGTTGGGGCGGCCGATGATCGCCACCACCGGGATCGCAACCGGCTCTTCATGCGCCATTTCTTGTGTCTCGACTTGCGCCATATTACAAAAGTAATGAAACTAAGCGTCCATTCCCAAAGTCATTTAGGATAGATAAAGAGTCGGCGCCCGGCAAGCTTCAGATTGCCGCTGACTCGCCTGAGTAAAAGATAAGGAGCCTTCATGTGGCGTCGCGACGCCCTGGAAAGAATGAGAACCAACAGCGAAGACACGAAGAGCGCGAAGATTTTTCTGGTTCTTTCTTCGTTTTCTTCGTTTTCTTCGTTTCTTCGTGGTTGATTTTCGGAGGAGAATTGAAATGCGCAAACTGATCCTGTCAATAATCGTGGCTATCACAATTCCGGCCCTCGCGCTGGCCCAGGCGCCTGACGCCAAGGCAAAGGCTGAGCAGACGCTCAAACAGGCCCGCGCCGCCATCGGCGACGAGAAGAAATTGAAAGAACTGCAAAGCCTCTCCATCGCCGGCACGACTCGCCAGGGCGCCGGGGATAACCAGAGGGAAAGCGACCTCGAAATCGAGATCCTTATGCCGGACAAGGTAAAGAAGACGACCTCTAACCAATTCATAACCCAAATCAACGCTCTCAACGGCGATCAGACCTGGAATGACTTCATTCCGGGAGTGGGCGGCGGCGGGGGCGGTTTTGGAGGCAGGCGAGGCGGCGGGCCGGGTGGTCCGGGAGGTCCGGGTGGCCAGGGTGGCCAGTTCGGGCAAAATTCCCCGATGGCGGCTTACTTCCAGTTGCAGCAGCGCCGTGAGATGTACCAGATCATGCTCGGCTGGCTGCTGACCGCCCCCGCGTCGTCTCAGGTTGAGTTCGCTTTCGTCGGCGAAGCCCCGGGCCCCGAAGGCAGCAAACTCAATGTGCTTGACGGCAAAGGCGCTAATGGCTTCACTGTGCGTCTCTACTTCAATCAGCAAACGAATCAACTGATCGGTCTCAGCTACAAAGCTAAGCCGACGAGAGGGGCGGGTGGCAGACGCGGCCCCGGCGGGGCGGGTGGACCCGGTGGAGGTCCCGGTCGTGGTCAGGGCGCTCCCGGAGGCCCGGACGGTGGTCAGGGCGGACAGCGATCTCAAGGAGCGCAAGCCGGACAACCAGGACAAGCCGGACAACCGGGACAAGGGGCGCAAGCCGGACAACCGGGACAGGGAGCGCAGCCGGGACAACGCCCCGAACTCACTCCTGAAGAGCGCGAACGCTTCAGAAAAGAAGCTCAGGAGAGATTCGAGAAAACCCCTGATGTCGATTACCGATGGGCGTTCAGCGATTTCAAGAACGTCGGGGGCCTCAACCTGCCGCACCGCATAACCAAGATCGAAGGCGGCACGCCCAATGAAGAGTGGGAGATCAGCAAGATCAAGGTCAACTCAAAAATCTCCCCCGATAAATTCGTGAAGAAAGAGAAAAGCCCCTCCGGCAATTAGCTAAGCGCTTGCGCAAAACCAAAAGGCGTAGACAGGATTAACAGGATTTTTCAGGATGCTCAGGAAGGTATACCAGCGGCTTTCATCAATGAATCCTGAAAAATCCTGTTAATCCTGTCTACTTGATCCAACAATTTTGTCTCCGCGCGACATAAAATTTTCCTCGCCTCTTCGGCTCAATTCGCTTGCCCATTTCATCGAGTCAAAAATAGAATCCGGCCTGCCCCGAGCAATCTCAGATCAGTTCTGAAGTCATACAGGAAAATCTAGGAGGCAACCATAATGAAGAAACACACAGGACGAAGCGCGTGTTGTTCCCTGCTTGCGCTGATGGCGTTGTTGGCGGCGCCGATGATTGCGCGCGCTCAGACGCAAATCACCACGGGCGTCATTCAGGGGACAGTCCTCGACGAGGCCAACGCGGTAGTCGCAGGCGCCGGCGTCGAGGTCAAGAACATGGACACTAATTTAACCAGAACTCTAACAACCGATTCCGACGGGCGGTTCGTCTTTCTCCAGTTGCCTTCGGGCCGCTACACCCTGACGGTGTCAAAGCAGGGCTACACCACGCTGGCGCAGGAGAATCTGAATCTGACGGTCGGCCAGGCGATCAACCTCAACCTGGGCCTGAAAGTTTCATCCGTGCAGGAGCGCGTCACCATCACCGCCGCTCCGACGATCGACACCCTGAGGGTGGAATCGAGCTCGACGATCAACGAGATCGCCATCAGCCGCACGCCCGTGCTGGGCCGCAAATTCGAAGACCTCTTGACGCTCACTCCGGGCGTGAGTATCACGCAGGGGCCTGACGGCGACGAGATCAATTTCAACGGGCAGCGCGGCATCTTCAACAACGTCAGCCTCGACGGCGGCGATTACAATAACGGGTTCTTCGGCGAACAGGCCGGCGGCCAGCGCGCGGCGATTGACATCTCGATGGAGGCCATCAAGGAATTCCAGGTAGTCGCCACCGGTGCGAGCGCGGAATTCGGGCGGTCAGGCGGCGGCGTCATCAACGTCATCACCAAATCGGGCGCGAACAAACTCAGCGGCAGCCTGTTCCATTTCCAACGCCTCGAAGCTCTAAGCTCGAACACATCCGACGGCAAACCGCTCCAAGATTTCCACCGCGAACAGTTCGGCGGCAACATCGGCGGGCCGATCAAAAAGGACAGGGCTTTCTACTTCGCCAACTTCGAGCAGATCACCGGCAACCTGACGCGGCCAAACTTGAGCGCGCCTATCGGAACGCCGTGCTCGAATCAGGCCCCGACCATCCAGGCCAACGAGGCT
>DASTMP010000398.1:0-25451 GCA_035714085.1 Blastocatellia bacterium | reverse complement strand
TCGCCTCCTTCGGTTTCGTCACACAATCGAAGCGCATTCCGGTGGCCCTTGCCGCGTTCAAGCGATTGCTGGGGCAGGTCCCGAACGCGATGTTTCTGATGGTCGGCGAAGATCACTGGAAAGGGGGCGTCGCGCCGCTGATCGATGAGATGGGGTTGCGGGAGCGCGCGCGCCTGACCGGTTACGTCTCCGAGGATGATTTCTTTCGCTATCTCAAGGCCGTTGATGCGGTGGTAAATTTGCGTTACCCGACTGCGGGCGAAACGTCGGGCACGCTGATCCGCTCGCTGGGCGCAGGACTCCCGGTCGTCGTCACTGATTTCGGCCAGTTCGCCGAATTGCCCGATGACGTTTGTTTGAAGGTCGCGCTGATGGAGAATGAGGAGCGAGAGCTGTATCTGCGACTACGGGCGTTGGCGCAGCGTCCGACCCTGCGCGCGCGCTTGAGCCGGCGCTCCGCTGAGTGGATTCGCGCCGAATGCGAGATCAGCCGCTCCGCCGCCCGCTACCTCAATTTTATCGAGCGCGTCATTGAAAAGCGCGAGGGAAGCAAAGGGCGCGCCAGAAAGGCTCGAACCCCTCATCATTTCGAATTCCGGGCGCAGCCGGCGATCGAACTTGACCGCGACGAGGCGCTCAGTTACGGCGCCGGGTTTTTCGCCGAGGATCCGAACGCTAGCGCATATGTCCAAGATCACCGCGACCGTCTGATCGCAACTCTCCGGCTAATTCCCGCCGGAGGCGAAGATCAGCGGTTGTTGGTGTTGAGCGGCGATTTACATATGCCGCTGCTCGTCAAACGCTACGGCGGTTATGGCGAAATCGCTGTGACAAACTGGCGCCACGGAGAGCCGAAAGAAAAAGTGATTACGGCGCGAAACCCCGCTGCGGGCGAAGAGGTCTCTTTCCTGGTTAAGAACGTCGATGTCGAACGAGACCGTTTCCCATTTCCCGACGGTCATTTCGATGTCGCGTTGCGCTGCGAGCTGATCGAGCGCTGTTGTGAAGATCCCATGAGCTTGCTGGTCGAATTGAACCGCGTCATAAAGTGGGGCGGGCTGTTGATCCTGACGACGCCGAACTCAGGCAGCGCGTTCAGCGTTCAGGAATCGTTGGCGGGGGGCGCTCCGAATTCCTACGGCCTCTACAACCGTCAAAACTCCGCTGGCCGCCACAGCCGCGAATACACGCAGGATGAGGTCCGCGTCGCGCTGGAATGCGCAGGATTCAAAATTATCAAACTCTTCACCGAAAACGATCGGCGCAAGACAGATGACGAATCCCCGGCGTCGCTCGATCATACCGGCATGCCGCCAGAATTGCGGGGCGACAACATCTTCGCTGTCGCCAGAAAGCAGAGTGAGCAGATCGAGCGATTTCCGCCTGAGTTGTATGACTGATGGTCAGTGGTCAGTGGTCAGTGGTTGGTGGTTGGTAAAAACGGCCGCCAATCACCAACCACCAACCACCAACCACCAACCACTAACCAATGATTACAGTTCAAAACGCCTCAAAACTCTATCGCATCTACGACAAGCCCTCCGGGCGGTTGAAGGAGATATTGCTGCGGGGGCGTCGCAAATATCACCGTGATTTCTGGGCTCTCGAAGACGTGAGCCTGGAAGTGGGGACGGGCGAGGCGGTGGGGGTCATCGGCCGCAACGGGGCGGGCAAGACCACGCTGTTGCAGATCATCGCTGGCGTCTTGCAGCCGACGCTCGGAAAGGTGAGCGTCGAAGGGCGAGTGACCGCGCTGCTCGAACTGGGGAGCGGATTCAACCCCGAATATACCGGGCGCGAAAACATCCTGCTGAGCGGACAGATTCTGGGCTTCAGCGAAGAGGAGATGCGGCGCAGGATGGATGTGATCGCGCGCTTCGCCGAACTGGAGGGCTTTATCGATCAACCGGTCAAGACCTATTCGACCGGAATGTTGATGCGACTGGCGTTCGCTTCGGCGATTCATGTCGATCCCGACGTGCTGATCGTTGACGAAGCCTTGTCGGTCGGCGACGTCTATTTCCAGCGCAAGTCGCTCGACCGGATGGAATATTTTCGCAAAGCAGGGAAGACGGTGCTTTTCGTCTCGCATGAGCCGGTGCTGGTCCAGCGGTTCTGCACCCGCGCGCTGTGGTTGGAGCAGGGGCGCGTGGCGATGGTCGGCGACGCGAAAGAGGTCGTCACGTCTTACCAGGCGTTCTGCGCGCGACTCGAAGAGGAGCGGCTGCGCGATCTGGCGGGCCGCGGGGGAATCGCCTCGCGCGAACACGACGACATTTTGCGCGAGTTGAAGCTGACTGGCTCTCGCTGGGGCAACGGCAGAATCAAATTCACCGGCGCCGAGATGATCAATTCGCGCGGCGAACCGGCGTGGATCTTCAAGACCGGCGAAGATGTGACTATCCGGTTGCGTATCGAGGCCGACGACGATTACCCGGAGCCGGTCTTCGCCATCGACGTGCATCGCTTCGACGGCGTTTTCGTCGGCAGCGCCAACAATATCGACACGCACCCGACGACGCTGCCGGTCAAAAAGGGGGAAAACTTGATCGAACTGCGACTCCCCCGTCTGGAACTGCCTTACAACGCCTACTTCCTCTCGCTCAAAGCTTACACGAAAAACGAAGGGCCTGATTGGAAAGACCCCGCGGACATCCACAACCAGATGTACCAATTCGACGTCGTGACCGACCGCCTGATCCACGGGTTGATGCGGTTCGACGCCGAATGGCGTGGCGATTCAATATTTGCCACAGCGCGCGAGTGAGACATAATCGGAGCGGCGCCGTTTAACACCGACATTTACAGAGAGAAACCGACATGCGATTCCGAACCTCGCTTATCTTCATTGTCGCTCTGAGCTTCATCACTTCAGCTCATACCCAACAAAACGCCTACGACATCATTATCAAAAACGGCGTGGTCTATGATGGAACTGGCGGCAATCCGCGTCGCGCCGATGTAGGAGTCAGAGGCGACCGAGTCGCCGCGGTCGGCGCCTTGAAGTCCGCCAAGGCCGCGACCGTCATCGACGCCGACGGACTCGCCGTCGCGCCCGGATTCATCAACATGCTTTCGTGGGCGGTTGACGACCTGGTTGTTGACGGGCGTTCGTTGGGCGACATCAAGCAGGGTGTGACGACGGAGATTTTCGGCGAGGGCGATTCGATGGGGCCGCTTAACGACGAGATGAAGCGGCGGCGCAAGGCCGATCAGGGCGATCTGAAATTCGAGATCGAATGGACCACGCTGGCCGAATACCTGCAATACCTCGAGAAGCGTGGCGTCTCCGCCAACGTGGCCTCTTACATTGGCGCGACCACGATCCGCGAATACGTCGTCGGGTTGGAAGACAAGAAGGCTACGCCGGAGCAGATGGATCAGATGCGCGAGCTTGTGCGCCGCGAAATGGAAGCGGGCGCGCTCGGCATCGGCTCTTCGCTGATCTACGCGCCCGCGTTCTACGCCCCGACCGAGGAGTTGATCGAGATGTGCAAGGTCGCGGCGAAATACAGAGGCAAATACATTTCGCACATGCGCAGCGAAGGCGCCCGTCTGATCGAAGCCGTCGATGAGCTGTTGCGGATCGCGCGCGAAGCCAAAATCCCAGCGGAAATCTATCACCTCAAAGCAGCCGGAAAATCGAATTGGCAAAAAATGGATCAGGTGATCGCCACGGTCGAAAATGCTCGCCGCGAAGGGATGAAGATCACCGCCGACATGTACACCTATCCGGCCGGCGCGACCGGACTCGACGCCGCGATGCCGCCTTGGGTTCTGGACGGCGGCTACGAAGCGGCCTTCAAACGGCTGCGCGACCCCGAAACGCGCAAGAAGATCGCCGAAGAAATCCGCACGCCTTCAGACAAATGGGAGAACCTGCTCATCGCCGCAGGATCGCCCGACCGCGCGCTGCTCGTCGGCTTCAAAAACGAGAGCCTCAAGAAATACACCGGCAAGACGCTGGCCGAAGTGGCGAAGCTGCGAAATGAGGATTACACCGACACGATCATGAACCTCGTGCTCGAAGACCAATCGCGCGTAGGCACAGTCTATTTCATGATGTCGGAAGAGAATATCAAGAAGCAGATCAAGCTGCCCTGGGTGTCGTTCGGCTCCGACGCAGGTTCGATGCCGGCCGAGGGCGTATTCCTTAAATCCTCGACCCACCCGCGCGCATATGGCAACTTCACGCGGCTACTCGGCAAATATGTCCGCGAGGAGAGAGTCATTACGCTCGAAGAAGCGATCCGCCGCCTGACGGGGTTGCCCGCGACCAATCTGGAACTCGATCGCCGCGGTTTTTTGAAGGAAGGGTATTTCGCCGACATCGTCGTCTTCGACCCGAAGACCGTCGCCGACCGCGCCACGTTCGAGCAGCCGCACCAATTCGCCGTCGGCGTGAAACATGTCTTCGTCAATGGCGCGCAGGTATTGAAAGACGGCGAGCACACTGGATCTAAGCCGGGGCGGGCGTTGTGGGGGCCGGGGAAAGTCAAATAAAGTGGGCAGTGGGTAGTGGGTAGTGGGCAGCGGGCAGTTCCGATCTATTCACTATCCACTACCCACTACCCACTATTTTTATGAGGAGGTAACCCGATGTTGATCGCCAAGATTACAAGATCGATTTCGCACGTTGATTATTTCGCGCGGGTGCTCGATTCTCTCGATACTTCCGTGAACCTGTCGCCCGGCGATTACCAATTCGGGCAGTTCGTCAAGATCGAGGTCGGCGAGGAGGAAGTGATCGGCGTGATCTACAACTCGCAGTTGATCAATCCAGAATACGGCAATTACGGGCCGCGGTTGTCTACGCCCGCGAAACTCAACACGGTCTTCAGCCCCGATTATCTGAACGAGCAGGGGATTTTGATCTCCATTCTACTGCTCGGCTGGAGGAACGGAGACGAAACGCGTCAGGACACTCCGCGCGTCGTGCTGCCGATTAATTCCCACGTCGAAACGATGAGCGACGACGAGGTGCGCGCGTTCCATTACGGAGGGCGGGACGGGAGCGGCGCGCTGCAGGCGCATTACTACTCCCACGTCATGACTCACGCCGGGTTGTTCGCCTTCCAATTACTCTCAGCGATCGTCGATCAACTGGAATGCCTTGCGGACGACCAGGACCGCGCGCGATTGGACGTGTTGAGAAAGACTCTGGCGTGGCGCCAGACGATCGGGAAGATGGGATAGTGGGTAGTGATTGGCGCCTTCGCTCTTTGACCAGCCACTACCCACTACCCACTGTTATTGCTGTGGTTTCATCGGCTTGCCAAAGGCCGTCCACCCGTCTTTCTGTTTGAACTCGAACTTCGGCAGGGCGAGTTGAAACTGTTTGCCGAATTCGGCGTTGCGTTTGAGGAAATAGGATTGCGTGCGGTTATCGGCAGTCACCACCTTCCACTGACCGCCCTCTCGAAACAGGAACTGCTGCGCCGCGACTCTGCCCTCGCTGACCTCCTCGCCGTTGACCGTCACCGGTTTCTTCAGCTTTCCGTAAATCGTCGTATTAACGACTGCGAAATCGCCGTGTTGTTGCACGCGCCCGACCTCCATCCGCTCGATTATGATGAATGAATCGAGGCGCATGAGGCTCAGCGCCAACTGCTCTCGCGTTATTTGCCGCTGGAGATCAGAGGGGAGGAATTCGTAGAGCGCCGGGTATGATCGCGATTTGAGCAACAGGAAGAATTTGTTGACGGCGGCGCGAGCGTCTTTTGATTGATTGTTGTTCTGAGCGGCGCCGGGCACAAGACCCAACGCCGAGAAGACGATTACGGTGACGAATAAAAATAGAAGCTTTTTCAATTCCCACATACCTCCGGGAAGCATTTTCCATTTTCCAGATTAGATTTGTCGTTGGGGAGCATCTGCTCAGGCAATGACAAATGTAATATGGAAAATGGAAAATGGAAAATGCTTGCTCTCAAATTAAGATTCAGCGGCCTTGGCCTTCGCGGCGCGTTTGACGCCCTTCTTTGCCGCAGGTTTCTTCGCCGAGGCCAGTTCGCCATTGACGGTCTTGTACTCGCAGCCCTCCTCGGAGCAGTAGCGGATCGTCTCTTCCTTTTTGGCGTTGTATTTTTCGAGCAGGAACGGCTTGCCGCATTGCGGGCAGATTTCCGCCACAGGCTTGTCCCAGAATACCGCGTCGCATTTCGGGTACTCCGAGCAGCCGTAGAAGACTTTTCCGCGCCGCGATTTCTTGACCAGCATTTCGCCTTTGCAGCCCGGCTTCGAACACGGCACGCCCGTCGTCTCGCGCTTGATGAATTTGCAATCGGGATAGCGCGAGCAGGCCGTGAATTCGCCGAAGGGGCCATGTCTGATGGCCAGTTGCGACCCGCATTCGGGGCATTTCTCTTCGAGCATCACCGGGGCGGCGGCCACGCCGGATTTAGTGATCTTGCGCGTGGTTTTGCACTCGGGGTAGCCGGTGCAGGCTAGAAACTGACCGAACCGCCCGCGCTTGAGCGTCATAGGTTTGCCGCATTTCTCGCAGGTCTCGTCGGCGTATGGGTTTTCCTCCACGGCGCCCGCGCCGCCCGCGGCCGCCGGCTTGGCCAGCTCGCGCGTGTTCTTGCATTCGGGATAATTCGTGCAGGCGAGAAATTGGCCGAAGCGTCCGAACTTGATAGCCATCTTCGATCCGCACTTATCGCAGACCTCGTCCGTGAGAATCTCCTGCCGCTTAACGTCGCGCATGCGCTCCTGGGCGACCTTCAGGTCGATGGTGAACTTGTCGTAGAATTCCTTCAACGCCGCCGTCCACGTCAGCTTGCCGTCTTCGACCTCGTCCAGCTCCTCCTCCATCCGCGCCGTGTATTGAACGTTGAACAGATCGGCGAAGCTCTCGACAAGCAGGTCGTTGACGATCATGCCGAGTTCGGTGGGACGGAACTTGCCTTCGATTTTCTCTACGTATTCGCGGTCTTGAATGACCGACATGATCGAGGCGTAGGTCGAAGGCCGTCCGATGCCTTTCTCTTCGAGAGCCTTGACCAGCGTGGCTTCGGTGTAGCGCGGCGGAGGCTCGGTGAAATGTTGATTCGGCGTGAGCGAATTGAGCTTCAGCTCCTCGCCCTTTTCGACCTTCGGCAATTTCGCCGCGCGCTCATCGTCATCTTCGTCCTTTTCGTCTTTGCCCTCCTCATAAACCGCGAGGAAACCGTCGAATTTGATCACCGAGCCTGTGGCGCGGAACGTGTATTTCTCGCCGGCGGAGATGTCGATCGTAGTTTGGTCGAAGACGGCGGGCATCATCTGCGACGCGACGAATCGCTGCCAGATCAGCCGGTAGAGCGCCAGTTCGTCTTTCTCCAGATATGGCGCGACCTGGTCCGGCGCGCGTTCGGCCGAGGTCGGGCGGATGGCTTCGTGCGCGTCCTGGGCGTCCTTCTTCGAGCGGTAATGGACCGCTTTTTCTGGAAGATATTTTTCGCCGTATTGCCTGGCGATGAAATCGCGGACTTCCGCGAGCGCGCTTTCGGCGACGCGCGTCGAATCGGTGCGCATGTAGGTGATCAGCCCGACCGCGCCTTCGCTGCCGAGGTCGACGCCTTCGTAAAGCCTCTGCGCGATCTGCATCGTCCTCTTGGCCGTAAAACGCAGTTTGCGCGACGCCTCCTGCTGAAGCTTCGAGGTGATGAACGGCGGAACCGGATTGCGCTTCTTCTCTCTGGTCGTGACGTCGGCGACGACGTAGCGAGCGCCCTCGAGTTCGGCCAGGATGTTCTTCGCGGTCTCTTCGTCCTTGATGTGAAACTCGGTCTTCTTAACGCCGTCGTCGAAGCCGGAGGTCTTGACCGTCTGCGATTCGATCTTATAAAGCCGCGCGTCGAACGGCGGCGGTAACTTCGCCGAGAGGTTCGCGATGATCGACCAGTATTCGGTTTTGACGAAGGCCAGAATATCGCGCTCTCGCTCGACGACCAGTCGGACGGCCACGGTCTGGACGCGTCCGGCCGAGAGCCCGCGCCGGACCTTGTCCCACAATAGCGGGCTGACTTTGTACCCGACCAGACGGTCGAGCACACGGCGCGCCTGTTGCGCGTCAACCAGGTTCTCGTTGATCTTGCCGGGGTGATTGAAGGCGTCCTTGACCGCATTCTTCGTGATCTCGTTGAACATCACGCGGAAAATCGGTTTTCGCGCCATCCCGCGCGTCCCGGTGATCAACTCTGCGATGTGTTTACCAATGGCCTCGCCTTCGCGATCGGGGTCGGTCGCGACGTAGACGGTCTCCGCCGACTTCGCCGCGTCTTTGATCTCCTTAACGACTTTATCCTTGCCGGGCATCACTTCATATGTCGGCTCGAAATTATTTTCAACGTCCACACCTAAGCCCTTCTTCGGCAAATCCTTGATGTGGCCGACCGAGGCGATGACTTTGAAGTCCTTGCCCAAATATTTATTGATTGTCTTCGCCTTCGACGGCGATTCGACGATAACGAGTGATTTAGACATAATTCATTACCATGCGAGCCTTTAGACCATCCTCCTTCAGATCATCCTTTAGATCATCAACGAAGGGCACGCATCCCAACATAGAAAATTTTCCAGCTTATTGCAAAGGCCGAATCAAATAACACGAAGACGGTAGGAAGTTCAAGCGGCCGTCAAGCGAGAAGCGTCAAACGAGAATTAGCTCGATTTATCTCTACTCTTCGTCGTAGTCTTCCGCCGCGTCGAGGGCCTCTTCGAGCGTGAAAATTCCCTCGTAGAGGGCCTTGCCGATGATCAGGCTGTCGACGCCGTATTCTTCGAGCTCTTTCACGGCATAGATGTCGTCGAGGGAGGCGACGCCGCCCGAGGCTGTAATCTTCAGCTCGCTGGCTTCGGCGATGGCGCGCGTGGCCTCGATGTTGACGCCGGAGAGCATGCCGTCGCGCGCGATGTCGGTGTAAACGAGGCGTTCGACGCCCATCTCGGCCACCTTCTGGGCGAACTCAATGGCCCGGATGTTCGAGATTTTCTCCCACCCGCGCAAGGCGATCAGGCCGTCGCGCGCGTCGATGCCGACGACGATGGTCGAGCCGAATTCGTCGATGATGTGTTGCAAGAGCACGGGATTTTCGATCGCCGTGGTGCCGATGACGATGCGCGTCGCGCCCAACTCATCGAGCCTTCGCACGTCGTCGAGCGTACGGACGCCCCCGCCGAACTGCACCGGGATGGGCGCCTCGTAAAGGATGCGTTCGAGCGCCTTCAGGTTATCGGTGTCGTCCTTGCCGAGCGCCGCGTCGAGGTTGACAACGTGTAACATCTCCGCGCCCTCGTCATACCACCGTTTGGCGATTTTGACGGGGTTTTCGGAATATACAGTTTCAGCGGATGCTTGCCCCTGAGAGAGCCTGACACAGCGACCGCCGCGTAAATCAATGGCTGGGATGATGATCATGCGGATGTGATTTCGATGTTTCGTTATACGGTGAATCGGTTATTGGAGTGTCCGTTTCGACCGTCTGCCTGCCGAACACCCGCATAAATACTACTCAATTTGATTTTTCAGGCAAGGCTTTTCGCGTCATTTCAAAATCTTTGCCAGACGGCGCGCCCCCTCCCGAATCCGGCGTTCGCTCAGCCCGGCGTAGCCGAGCACGAATTCACCCATATTGCTTGGGCGGCCCTCGCCCAGGTAATAGAGGCGCGCGCTGACCATCCCGACGCCGGACGCGCGCGCGCGGCGCTCAATCTCCTCGTCGTCCAGCTCGGAGCGGAGCCTGATCATGAGATGCATTCCCGCGTTCCCGCCCAGAATCGCGACGCGGTCTCCGAAATTGGTTTCGAGCGCGCGAACGAGCGTCTGGCGCCGGTTGTCATAAAGCGTCCGCATCCGGCGCAGGTGGCGCTCCAGGTGGCCTTCGTTTATGAAATCGGCCAGCACCCGCTGCTCGATCGCCGGCGTTTGCCGGTCAGCTAGCCATTTCGCGCGCGCAAACACTCGCGCCAGCGACGGCGCCGCGACCAAATACCCTATGCGCAGCGACGGGAAGAGCACCTTTGAGAACGTGCCGACGTAGATCACCGAGTCTCCATTGGCCAACCCCTGCAAGGACGGAATGGGACGCGAGCCGAACCGGAACTCGCTATCGTAATCATCCTCGACGATCATCGCTCCGGTCTTTTCGGCCCAGCACAGTAAATCCAGCCTACGCGGCAATGTCAGCGTCACGCCGGTAGGGAACTGGTGCGACGGCGTGACGTAGACCAATTTCAATCCGCCTTTCGACTTTGAAGTCAGCGCGTCAACGACGATTCCCGATTCGTCGACTGGCGCGGGCAGCAGTTCGGCCCCGTGCGCCAGAAGCACACGCCGCACGCCCAGATAGCCGGGGTTCTCGATGGCGACTGGATCGCCGCGGTCAATCAGGAGCTTCGCGATCAGGTCGAGCGCCTGCTGCGCCCCGTTCACGATGACCACCTGATCGGCGTCGCATTTGACGGCGCGCGCATGTCTGAGATAACCGACTATCGCCTCGCGCAGCGGCTCATAGCCCTGCGACCCTTCCTCGTAACCGAGCATCGAGTAATCTTTCGCGCGGTAGTGTTTGAGCGTCAGCCGCCGCCATTGATGCAAAGGAAATTCGTCCAGCGCGGGGCGGCCAGTTCTGAAATTTATCGGCGTTTCGGATTCGGGCGGCTCGAACGGAGTGGAATCCGCGATGCTGGCGCCGTAGCGCGAAAGTTCAATCTGTCGCCCCGCCCCTTGCCGCCCATTTTCCTGCAATGAGGCCGCATGGCGGGATTTTTCGACCGGTTTGGTCTTTAACAACTCGTCAGGCAACTCGCAGCCGACGAAGGTCCCCGAACCGGTGGCCGCGCGCAGATAGCCTTCGCTCAAAAGCTGCTCGTAACTCTGCGTGACCGTGGCCCGCGAAACGCCTAGCGATTGCGACAGGCCGCGCGTCGAAGGCACACGCTCGCCGGGTTTCAAGCGGCCTGTGAGAATCGCCCTGCGCAATTCGTCGTAAAGCTGTTTGTGCAGCGGCGTCTCGGAATGTTGTTCGAGTGTGATTGCCAGATCCATTTTTAATCCTCGGAAAACCCATGGGAGAGTCATGAACAGGACTTATAAATTCTATAAGACCTATGAGTCCTATTCATAGCTATCCTGTGTGAAAAGTGGACTGGTATTAAAACGTAAAAGTGGCGCTTGTACAAGTCCACTTGTAAAGTTATTTTTCACGCTGATCAAGACAATAAGGAGAGAATTTCGATGGAAAGTTTCGCGCCCACGGAGCGGACCGCGCTGAAGCGACTGCCGCAGCGCGGCTCTTACGACCGCGAGGTGGTTTACCGGATTCTGGACGAAGGCTTCGTTTGCCACGTCGGGTTCGTCGTTGACGGGCAGCCTTTTGTCATTCCGACCGCTTACGGACGCGTCGACGACAAACTTTACATTCACGGCTCGGCGGCGAGCCGGACTTTGCGGGCTACTGGCGACGGGATTCCGGTTTGCGTGACCGTGACGTTAGTTGACGGCCTCGTCCTGGCGCGTTCGGCCTTTCACCATTCGCTCAATTACCGTTCGGTGGTGATTCTTGGAGCCGCGACGATGGTCGCGGCGGCCGAAGAGAAGATGACCGCGCTCAGGGCGTTCATGGAACACGTCGTCCCCGGTCGCTGGGATGACGTGCGCGAACCGAACGAACAGGAATTGAAGGGGACATGCGTGCTGGCGCTGCCGCTGGTCGAGGTTTCCGCGAAAGTCCGTACAGGGCCGCCGAAGGATGACGAGGAAGACATGACCATCCCCGTGTGGGCGGGCGAATTGCCGCTGCGATTCATCGCCGGATCGCCGGTTGACGATCCGCAATTACCGGCGGGGATCATCCCGCCAGGGTACATCACGCTATATACCAGACAGTTGCAAACGGTGTCAGGTGTCAGATGAGAAATGACGCCGCGGACTCTATCCTGAAATCTGAAACCTGACACCTGAATGATTATTGAGTCAATCAGGAGAAGTGAAGTGCGAGAAAAAGGAATTGTAAAAATTGATCCGAGCCGCAGTGTCGTTTTATTGATTGTGGCCTTTGCTGCGGTTTACATCCTCTGGGGGTCAACGTACCTCGCGATTAAATATGTGATTCAAACTTTGCCGCCATTTATCAGTACCGGGGCGCGGTTCTTACTGGCGGGCTTGACGCTTTTCATTGTTGGGAGATTTTCCAAAGATTATGAGAAACCGACTATCACGCAATGGAGGGCGAGTTTTGTCGTCGGGACGCTTCTGTTTTTAGGTGGAACCGGCGGCGTGGTTATCGCCGAACACCACATCACATCAGGACTTGCGGCTTTGCTTGTGGCCACCGAACCGTTTTGGATTGTGATTTTAAGCTGGCTCTGGTTGAAGGGGGCGCGTCCGGATTGGAAGGTTGCGCTCGGTCTGTTGATGGGTTTTGCCGGGGTTTATTTATTGATCGGCGGCGCCGGCGCCAGCCCCGCCAACAATGGGGCCAATCAACTTTTCGGCATAGTTCTCGTCATTGTAGCGGCGTTATGTTGGGCGACTGGTTCGATTTATGGAGTGCGCGCCCGGACACCGAAATCACCGGTTCTGACTTCTGGGATGCAAATGCTCGCGGGCGGTTCGGCGCTGATTTTAGTTGGCGCATTGATGGGCGAATGGACTGGCTTTGAAATTACCGCCGTCTCGCTCAATTCATGTCTCGCGCTCGCCTATTTATTGATATTCGGTTCGCTGATCGCTTTTACGGCTTACAGTTGGCTGCTCAAAAACGCGCGCCCGACAATAGTCGCGACATACGCCTACGTCAATCCAGTGATTGCGGTGATATTGGGTTGGGCAATCGCGGGCGAATCCTTCACAGGGCGAATGCTGTTTGGAGCGGGTGTGATTGTTGGCTCAGTTGTCCTGATTACCTCGCAAAATTCAGAAGCGATTGTAGAGGAGGAAGGCGCCCTGATCGAAAGCTCGAAGGAAATGGGCGCCTCCCTCTTGGGAGGGCGCGCCGGGGAAGCGGTTGGCTGCGATTGAACATATGTCGCGAGGTACTCAAGACGCGAGCAAAATACAAAAGAATTGAAATGAGGCTCGCGAGGCTCAAATTCATCTTAAGCGGTTTTCAAATGAATAGCCGCCGCAGGGCGCCGCGGCGCCCAGAAGGCATAATCATTTCTCTATGATCTGCGGCGCCCTGCGGTGGCTAAACGTCCTGATAAATTTGAAAACCGATATAAGTGTCCGAAAACTGCCAGACGGGCGCAGCGTGTTGTGGTAGAAAAGCAGTTCGTTACTCCATCGAATTTTCCGAGCGGCCTCCGACGCCGAAGGCGATAGTGATCGAAAGAGGTTTGATGTTGACGTTGAATGAGCGGACGCGCGAAGAGTTGTGGCGGCGTTTGATTGAAGTCATCGAGAATTACCTGACGAAAATAGAGACGGCGCGAGTCGCGCCCAAACTCGACATCAAAAAGATTCGCGGGGAGTTGGCCGGGCGCGATTTCGACAAGCCGGCGGGCGCGGTCGAGGCGCTGGATTTCGTCGCGGAGGCGATGTGGCGATTTCAGGTGCACACCGGGCATCCGCGCTATTTCGGGCTTTTCAATCCAGCCTCGACAACGATGGGGATCGCCGCCGACGCGCTGGTGGCGGCCTTTAACCCGCAACTCGCCGCGTGGAGTCACAGTCCGTTCGCGGCGGAAGTCGAACGACATCTCGTTCGCGCCTTCGGACAAAAGTTCGGCTACGACCTTTCAGTCGTCGACGGCGTCTTCACATCCGGCGGCTCAGAAGCGAACCACACGGCGCTGCTGACCGCGCTGGCGGGCGCCTTTCCCGAATTCAGCGAACATGGGTTGCGAGCGTTGGCGGCCCAGCCGGTTTTCTACGTCTCATCTCAGGGCCATCATTCTTTTCTGAAGGCGGCTCGAGCGAGTGGACTCGGCGCGGCGGCTGTGCGCGAGATCCCCGTTGACGGCGATCTGCGGATGGACGTTGGCGCGTTGACCGATCGCGTCGCGCGGGACAGGGCTGAAGGTTTCAGGCCATTGATGATCGTTGCGACCGCGGGAACGACCAGCTCCGGCGTCATTGATCCGATTGACGAATTGGCCGAAGTCGCCTCGCGGGAGGGAACCTGGTTTCACGTTGACGCCGCGTGGGGAGGCGCGGCGGCGTTCGTCCCTGAGCTGCGCGCTTCGCTCGGCGGAATTGAGAAGGCCGATTCGATCACGTTCGACGCGCACAAATGGCTCTCGGCGCCGATGGGCGCGGGGCTTTATCTGACCCGCCATTCCCGCATTCTCCATCGGACCTTCGGCGTGGCGACAAGCTATATGCCGCGCGACGCGGAGGATCTCGAAGTCGTTGATCCGTTCACGCATTCGATCCAATGGTCGAGGCGCTTCATCGGACTGAAGGTCTTTATGTCGCTTCTGGTCGCCGGCTGGGAGGGATACGCCGAAGCGATTCGACATCAGACCGCGATGGGCGATCGTTTGCGACGGGGATTGCAGGGCTCGGGCTGGGGCGTGGTCAATCGCACGCCGCTGCCGGTCGTCTGTTTCGTTGATCGCGCCTTGTGGGAGGGCGCTACCGCCGAGTACCTCGACGCCGTCTGCAAATCCGTTGTCGCTTCCGGCGAGGCCTGGCTTTCAATCGCCCGCATTGGCGCCGACGACAGAGCGGTTCTTCGGGCGTGCGTCACGAATTACCGCACGGAGGCTGCGGATGTGGACGCATTGGTCGAATCGCTCAACCGCGCGCGCATTCGGAAAGGAGGAAGAATTGTTAGAAGCAGTTCTGAAGCGGTTTGAAAATCCGGACGAAACCCGCGCATTTGAGAAAGGCCGGTTCGACATCATCAGAATTGGCGGGTTGACCATCGGGCGCGCGAGCTACGATCCAGGCTGGAAGTGGTCCGAACACGTCGCTCCTATCGCGGGCGCGCCGCTTTGCGATGTCGAGCATGTAGGGATGGTAGTTTCAGGCCGCGCGGTCGCCGCGATGAGCGACGGGAGGGTGATCGAAATGTCGCCCGGCGACATTTTCTACATTCCGCCATTTCCGCACGACAGTTGGGTGGTGGGTGATGAACCGTATGTCTCACTGCATTTTCTCGGCGCCGACCATTACACAAAATGAGGTGGAGAGGAGTTCTTGATTGGTCAACCTTGATTTTATTGTCAGGTTCCGCCGGAGGCTTTTCAATGACTCAAATATTCAAAGACGTGTCCAAGTGGAGTTTGAGTATTCTGCTCGCATTCCAGATCACGGCGTGCGCCAGCCCGGGCAGAGGCGCCGCATCGGCGACCGTTGAGAAGTCGGTAGCGCCATCTCCCCCGGGGTATACGACCACGCGTGGCGGCGACGCGCATGACTTCGACTACTTTGCGGGCGGGTGGACGACGCGCCAACGCCGATTGAAAGCGCGCGGAGTCGGCAGCGCCGAATGGGAAGAGTTTCCCGCCACTCTGTGTATGTCCCTCTACCTTGACGGCATAGCCACGGTGGATGAGCTCTACTTCCCGACGAAGAACTGGGCGGGCCTCACGCTGCGCGCGTTCAATCTAGAAAAGCGCCAGTGGTCGATTTATTGGGTAAGTAGCGCCAGCGGGAAGATGGAGCCGCCGGTGGTTGGAGGCTTCGACGGCAATCACGGCGAATTCTACGGCGAGGACCAAGACAATGGTCGCCCCGTGAAAGTCCGCTTCACGTGGAATAAGCTCGACCGCGATCATGCCCGTTGGGAGCAAGCATTCTCCTATGACAACCGCACGTGGGAGACGAACTGGACAGCGGACTTTGTACGCGCCGATCCGGCGACAACCTGCGAGGCAGGCCGCCCGAAGCGAACCATGAATGCGTTGAAGTGACGCGGTAGTCCGAAAGCGTCGCGTCAAATGTTCATCGATGACGGGGCGCCAGACGCCTAACCCGAAGGAAGGGAAGCAATGACGCAAGCTGAGAGAAAAGAACTAATCGCTAAATACGCCGCCGGCTACGACGAAGTCGCCGGCGCGCTCGACGGGTTTCCGAAAGATAAATTGACCGCGAACCTGATTCCGGGCAAATGGAGCGCCGCCGAGATTGTCCAGCACCTTGCCGACAGCGAGATGGCCAGCGCGATCAGACTGCGACGGTTGTTGGTCGAGGATCATCCTGTCATCCAGAGCTACGACCAGGACCTGTATGCGACGCGGCTCCGGTACAACGACCGCGACATCGCTCCCGCGCTCGAGGCGTTCCGCGGCGCGCGGGCGACCACTTCTCAGTTGCTCGAACGAATGACTGAAGAAGACTGGCGGCGCGAAGGAACGCACACCGAGAGCGGACGCTACGCAGCTGAAGACTGGTTGAAGATTTACGCCGCGCACGCGCACGGCCACGCCGATCAAATTCGCCAACTGCGCGAAAAGCTGCGCGAGAAGAAGTCATAAGAAAATCGTGATGCGGAGATCCTCCAGTCACGAGAAGTAGTTATAAAAAAACCGAGACGCGGAGATTCTCCGGTCATCGGTCGATCAAGAGGGATAAGAGGAGAAGGAGGGAAATTTATGTTCAGCAATCACGGGTTGCTGAGGGTCGTTGGTGTGTGTTTCGGCGCCGCGGGTTTCCTGCTCGCCTCTTCGGCGGCGGCCCAGACGCAGGTCTCACGCGAGAAGTCGGCGGCTTCTTACTTCGCTCGAGGCAGCGAGTGGCAAGCGCGAGGAGAGTTCGACCGCGCCATCGACGATTATGGCATCGCCATCACCTTCAATCCGCGTTTCGCCCGGGCTTATTACTCCCGCGCCCGCGCCCATCTCTCCCAAGGGGATGTCGAGGCGGCGCTCATCGATTTCAATCGCGCCATCGATCTCGATCCGCGCCACGCCGCCGCTTACAACGACCGTGGCTACCTATTTTCGGAAATCGGCGAGCAAGATGCCGCGCTCGCCGATTTCAAGCGCGCGCTCGAACTCGACCCGCGTTTCGCTCGCGCCTACTACAATCGCGCTTTCATCAGAATCCGTCAGCGCGATTACGAAGGGGCCATCGCCGATTATGACCGCGCCATCGAGATCGATAAAAAGTACGTTGCGGCCTATAACAACCGCGGATATGCCCGCTCCGCGATGGGCGATCAGGCGGGCGCGATCTCGGACTTCGACCGCGCCATCAAACTCGATCCGCGATACGCCTCGGCGTACGGCAACCGCGGAAATCTGCGTTTTGCGCGTGGCGATTTCGACGGCGCGATTGCCGACCACACCCGCGCCATCGAATTGAACCCTGGCGTCGCGGAGGGCTACAACAATCGCGCGAACGCGAGTTACGCCAAGGGCGATTACGACGCCGCCCACGCCGATTACGACCGGGCGCTCGCGATCAATCCGCGCTACGCCGAGGTCTATGCCAACCGCGGGATGCTGTGGTTGCGGATGGGTCGGATGGCCGAGGCCGACGCCGATTTCGCGCAGAGCCTCGCGCTAAAACCGGATATGAAATCTTCGATCGAGCGACGCGTTGGGCTGCTTCCTCAGCGATAAGACGGAGGAGTCATGACACAGATTCACAAAGAACATAACTATTCGATTCGGGTGACGTGGACCGGCGATTTAGGCGCAGGCACGTCAAGTTACCGATCCTACAAGCGCGACCATGAGATCTCGGCCACGGGCAAGTCGCCGATCATCGCCTCCTCCGACCCGGCCTTCTGCGGCGATCCATCGCGTTACAACCCGGAGGAATTGCTCGTCGCGTCACTATCGGCCTGCCATATGCTCTGGTATTTGCACCTCTGCGCGGATGCCGGCCTCGTCGTAAGAGACTATTTCGACGAGGCGAGGGGGACAATGGTTGAGACCGAGGACGGGGGCGGACGTTTCATCACGGTGACGTTGCGGCCACAAGTGAGAGTGGCGGCGGGGGCGAGTAAAGAGCTTGCGACAAAGTTGCACGAGAAGGCGCATCATCTGTGTTTCATCGCCAATTCGGTTAACTTCCCGGTGACGTGCGAGGCGGTTGTCGAAGAGGAGTGATGAAAAAATTCGGGAGATGGATCACGTTGCGCTTTGAGTTACTGATCTTATCGGAATCCTGAAAGACCAAAAATAATGTTTCGTGACAAGGAGAACTATGACTAAACCAGATTCAACGGAATACGCGCCGTACTTCGAGAAATACATTTCGCTCGTGCCCGAGGGAGAGATCGTTGTGACGCTCGGGAAGCAGATCGAAAGCACGCTCGGTCTGATCCGGGGATTGAGCGCGGCCCAGGGGGATCTGCGCTACGCCCCTGGCAAGTGGAGCGTCAAAGAGGTGATCGGCCATCTGATCGACGCCGAGCGCATCTTCGCTTACCGCGCGCTGCGATTCGCGCGCAACGACGCGACGCCGCTCCCCGGCTTCGACGAGAACAGTTTCGTGGACAACGCAGGCTTCGGCTCGCGCAATCTGGCCGATCTGGCCGATGAGTTCGAACACACGCGCAAATCGAATGTCTATCTGTTCAAGAGCCTGGACGGCGATCCGTCTTTGCGGCGCGGCGTCGCTAGCGACAATGCAATCAGCGTGCGCGCCATTGCTCACATCATCGCCGGGCATGAACTGCATCACCTTGAAATTCTGCGGACGCGTTATCTCTGATTGGCGAATGCGGCGCGATCGACGTTCACGGAGCCTTCACGTCGCGTTGCGACGCCATGAAAAGAATGAAAATCAACCACGAAGAAACGAAGAGCGCGAAGACTTCCTTCCGTTCTTTCTTCGTTTTCTTCGTTTCTTCTTGGTTATTTTCTGAGGAGAAATAAGATGAAAGATGAGGCCTCATTTGGCGCGGCGGTTGCCAGCGCGATGGATGAGCAGACGCTCGGCGAGCGCGCTCATTTTAGCGTCGCCGGCGCGCTGCGAAGGTTGGAAACTGTATATGGCGTGCGATCAGTGACGCTTTTCGAGCATGGCGGTCTGCAAGTCAAGATGTACGCGCCGCGCGGACGCGATTCTCAAAAGCCCCACTCGCGCGATGAGCTTTATGTCGTCGCGCGGGGAAGCGGCGTTTTCTTCGACGGAACTTCGCGGCGGCGGTTCCAGACCGGCGACGTGATTTTCGCGCCCGCCGGAATCCAACATCGCTTCGAGGATTTCACCGATGACTTCGCCGTCTGGGTGATGTTTTACGGCCCGGAAGATGACGCTTCGCGATAAGAGTCGCAGAAAAGGAAGACGACAGAGTGATCACGGTACATCCTATTAGCCTTGAGGGATTCGGAGTTCGACTGGAGCCACTGACCCACGAGCATCACAACGAACTGGTGGCCGCGGCAGCCGATGGCAAACTTTGGGAGCTATGGTTCACAGCTGTTCCGGAGCCGGAACGGACAGAGGCGTACATTGGCGCTGCGCTTGCCGGTCAACAGGAGGGTCACAGGCTGCCATGGGCGGTACGCGAATTAAGTACCGGCAATGTCATCGGAAGCACAAGCTACCACGACATTGCGCCTGCGATAGACCGCGTCGAAATCGGTTATACGTGGTACGCTAAGCGCTGGCAGCGTACCCGCGTGAACACGGCCTGCAAACTGTTGTTGCTGGGTCATGCCTTTGATACGCTGGGTTGTAAAGTGGTCGGCCTGCGGACGGACATATTCAATCTGGCTTCCCAGCGGGCAATTGAAGCTTTGGGCGCGAAGAAAGACGGCGTCATCCGGCATCACGCGCCACGTCGCGATGGCACAGCGCGCGACACGGTGTTCTACAGCATACTCGCCGGTGAATGGTTCGACGTGAAGCGACACCTGGAGTTGCGCTTGGCTCGGCATGGCGGCCTACCGACTTGAAGATTATAAGGCTTGTTTTATCACCCTCTTCGGTTTCTCTTTTGTAGATGCGCGCTTGCATTTTCAGCCGATATGCATAGCATACGCGCATGCTAACTCCCAAAACGTGGCTCTTTATCGCGCTCGGCGGTTTTGCCGCCTTCTACCTGATCACTTGGTTTTCCGCCATTCGGCGCAGGCGCGCAGGCGAACCCATTGCTCCGGATCCGACCCGCACTGGCGTAGGCTTCGTCACGAATTTCTTCGACACACTGGGCATCGGTTCGTTCGCCACGACCACGTCTTTCTTCAGGTTTTTAAAACTGGTCAGGGATGAAGTCATCCCAGGCACGCTCAACGTAGGGCATACGTTGCCAACGATCACGCAGGCGTTCATTTACATCCTAATCGTCCAGGTTGAGATGACGACGTTGATTCTGCTGATCGCGGCGTCAGTATTGGGGATGTGGCTGGGCGCGGGCGTCACCTGCAAATTGCCGCGTCGCAAAGTTCAAATCGGTATGGGCGTCGCGCTGCTCGTAGCCGCCACGTTGCTGTTGATGAAGATTTTTCATAAACAGGCGGAGGGCGGTCTCGATCTCGGCTTGACCGGAGCCAAACTATGGATCGGCGTCATAGGCAATTTCGTTTTGGGCGCGCTGATGTCGTTGGGCATCGGTCTTTATGGGCCGTGCCTGATTATGATCAGCCTTCTTGGCATGAGCCCGAAGGCCGCGTTCCCAATTATGATGGGTTCGTGCGCTTTCCTGATGCCGATCGGCAGCGCGCAATTCATTCGCAAGGGCAGTTATAATCTGCGAGCGGCTCTGGGACTGGCGTTGGGCGGCATTCCCGCCGTGCTGATCGCGGCATACATCGTCAAAGAGCTCGATCTCAAATACGTGATGTGGCTGGTTGTGGTGGTTGTGGTCTACACCGCGATCTCGATGCTGCGTTCGGCGATGGCGGAGCGGCAAGCGACGATTGCCAAACAAGAAGCGTAGGCGCAGAATTAGGTCGAAAGGAGTAAAGATTACGACGATCACACTCTTTGATGAGATCGATGGTGAGATCGAGCGCCTGATCGACAAATGCGCCAGGAATGGCGCATTCGCTCAAGAAGTTATCCTGCTGATCTGCAACTGAAATGATTAGCCAGGCTCAAGAAAGAGCTGATTATGGCAAGCCAAAACCCATCCCAAAACCCATCCATTGATTGCCCAAACTGGCGCTATGCTATAATTCGCTTCTTGAGTGTGGCGCCGCCCCTACCTTGTAGCGCTCCCGATTCCCCAGGGGGTAAGCGCCATAAACGCCATGAGTAAAAAAATAAAACGGTCGTGGTTTACGCGCCTTGAAAATTTACCGCAGAGAGCGGAGCGGAGATTTACCACACAATTTCATCGCATCCCACGGAATATTCGCTTCTTTATACTTATCTCGTTCCTCTCGATCCTGACGACCCTCCTTGTCTCGAATTTCCCGATTACAATACTGCCGAGCTACCACGTGGGCGATATCGCCAAACACGATCTGGTCGCGCCTGTGGAATTGATCGTGAAAGATGACGTGGGCAGCGACGATCTGGCCGAAGAGATCAGGCGCAATCCGGTCTTGCTGCGCGCGGGCGAGAGGGTGACCGCTGAAAAGCTGCCATTGATCGAAAGGGTGCGGCAATACCAGCTCGCGCAGCGGCAGCCGAGACGTCTGATAGGCTTGCTGGCGCTGGTAGGGCTGATGTTCTTCGCGCTTTATAAATCTACTGTAATTAGCCAGTCATCGCGTTTAGGGCCGCGCACCGCTTTCTGGGTCGCGTCGTCGGCGCTGATGTTTCAGACGCTTCTGGCGCGCGTCGGGATGTTTGGCGCGTCGGTCTTGAGCACGCGGCCTGAGACCGACGGTTACGGCGGATTTTTCGAGCTACAGTTCGCGATCCCTTTCGCCGCTTGCGCCCTGGCGCTATCGCTGTTGATTGGGTCGCAGGTCGCGCTGGTCGCCGCGTTGATGAGCGCTCTGCTGGTTGGGTTCATCTCGCCGCATGACCTGGCGATTTCGGCTTTCGCGCTCGCCGGGTCGGTGGTCGCGATCTACAGCGTGCAGCGTTACCGCACCCGCAACGCCGTGACCGTGGCGAGCGCGGCGGTGGCCGGGATCAACGCGCTGATGGGCGTCGCGGCTCTGCTGATCGCGAATATAGATTGGAACTGGAAGGCGATACTTGGCGGAGTCGCGTTCGGCGCGATCGGGGCCGCGCTGATGGCGGCCGTGGCGAGCCTCGCGATCCCGATTTACGAATCGGCGTTCGATATTCTGACCGACTTGAAACTGCTGGAACTGTCGAACGCCGACAACCCGCTTCTGCGCCAACTGGCGATCAGGACTCCGGGGACCAGCTATCATTCGTTTATGGTCGGAGTGCTGGCCGAAGAGGCGGCCAAGGCCATCGGCGCTAACGCGCTGCTGGCGCGCACCGCCTGCCTCTATCACGACATTGGCAAGCTAGCCGCGCCGAACATGTACATCGAGAATCAGAAGGGCGGCCCGAACCCGCATGATAAGGTCTCGCCGCTCGACAGCGTCCGAATCATCACCGGCCACGTGCGGCGCGGGATTCAAATGGCGACCGAAGCCGATCTGCCGCCGCAGATCATCGACTTCATCCCGCAGCACCACGGAACGCGGGTGCTGGCCTATTTCTATCACAAGGCCAAGTCGCAGGCCGAAGCGCGCGGCGGCCACGTGAACATTGACGATTTTCGGTACCCCGGTCCGAAGCCTCAGTCCAAGGAGGCCGTCATCCTGATGCTCGCCGACGGCGCCGAAGCCTCGGTCCGCTCGCTCGAAGAGCACACTTCGGAAAACATTCGCGCGATAGTCAAAAAGATCGTTGACAGCGTGGTCGCCGACGGCCAACTCGATGAAAGCACCGTCACCATGCGCGAACTGACGACGATCCGCGAAAGTCTCATCAACACGCTGATCAACATCTATCACCAGCGCATCAGCTATCCGGGATTCAATCCCCCCAGCAAGACGATCGGAGAGGTCGACAGGGAGATGGCCGACGTTGATGCGAAAAGCGTGGCGGCGCCACGCGCCGCCGCGCGTAAGTGAGTCTCCTCAAACTTGTTGTCGCTTGAGATTCCTGACCCATCATTGATCCTCCTCATCGGCCCATCGGGCGCGGGCAAATCGACCTTTGCGGCCCGCCACTTCAAACAGACCGAGATCATCTCCTCCGATCGGTGTCGCGCGATGGTCTGCGACGACGAAAGCGATCAGCGCGTCAACGGGGCCGCGTTCGGCCTGCTGCATCACATTGCGCGCGTCAGGCTCGCGGCGCGGCGTCTGACTGTGATCGATGCCACGAACCTCGAGACGCAGGCGCGCCGCCGTTTGCTGCGTATAGCGCGCGACAACGGCGTTCCGTCAGTGGCCGTCGTGTTCAATGTACCCTTGCAGAAGTGCCTGGAAAGAAATCTCACGCGCTCGGAGCGCGTCGTGGATGAAGATGTGATCATCTTGCACGCCACGCGGTTCGAGTGGGCGATTGCGAGATTAAGGTTTGAAGGCTACGCGCGCGTCTACGTTTTGAATGAGGCGAATTTGAATGACGCGGCGATCGAGCGAATCGGAGACTGAATAGCCACAAGCCACAGAGCCACTGAGATCTAGAAGGACAGAGAGGGAAAGCAGGAGAGAAAAGCAGCGATGCGGTCTCTCCCGCTCTTTCCATAGGATCTTTCTCTATCTATCTCTGTGTCTCCGTGTCTCTGTGGCTATTTATTTGATTTAGCGGAATAGGTTTTTGAATTCGGCCGAGGCTTTTCTGAGTCCGACCCATTCGCTGAAGAGGTCGGGCGTTTGCAGCCAGACGGCGAACCACTCGGCGATCTCGGCCTGTTCTCGCCGCTGCGCCGTCGAGAGATGGGATAATTGCGAAAGCTCGATCGCGTTCTGCCTGGCGGTCCGGGCCGCTTCGAACGCGAAGCGCACGCCCGCTCGATCGCCCGCCTGATTGAATTTTCGGTACAACTCGTCTATCCCTCGAATCGATTTCTCCGCCTCCGCGAGGTCGTCGCTCTCCAGGAAACGCGCGAAGGCGTTCTCGTACTTCTCGGTAGTCGTCATCATCCTGAAGATCTGATCGAATCGGACGGGCAAATCCTCGTCGTGCAGGATGCGCGCAATCTCGGCTGGCGTCATCGCGCCGCCTTCGCCGTACTCCTCGATCAGAGCCTGGTTGATGACGGCGATCTCACGCGCGGTGACTTCGCCCATCGCCTCGTTGTCGTAAATGTCCAGAACCAGCTCTCGTTTCGATTTGCGTTTCATGGTTGGTGGTTGGCGCCTGGTGGTTGGTGGCGGATTACCAACCACCAACCACTGCCGCTATTCATTAGCCCTCTTCACGCTCTCGATGAAAATTTCATTGAGCGAAGGAGCGACCAGTTCGAACCTGGTGAGGCGCGCGCCGTCGTCGACCAGTCGCCGGAGCAGCGATTGCGGGTCGGCGCCGTCTTGCAGGACGATCTCAGTATGATCGCGGTTGGGCATGAACGCTTTGACCAGCGGACTATTATTTAGCGTCGGTTCGTAATTCTCCCCATCGATCGCGATGTAGCGCCATCCGAAGCCGCGTTTGATTTCGCGCACCGGGCCGCCGAGGACTTTGCGCCCTTGATTGATCAGGCAGATTTCGTCGCAAAGCTCCTCGGCCTGTTCCATGAGGTGAGTCGAGAAGATGATGGTCTTGTTGTTATCCTTCAACTCCTGAACGATCTCTTTGAGCAGGCCGGAGCTGATCGGGTCTAGGCCGGAGAACGGTTCATCGAGAATGACCAGGTCGGGGGAATGCAGGATGGTGGAGATGAACTGTACTTTCTGCTGCATGCCTTTCGACAGCTCCTCCCATTTCTTGTTTTTCCATTCTGTCATCTCTATGCGCTTAAGCCAGGCGTCGATGCGACTGTGGGCCTCCTGTCTCGGAACGCCTTTCAACTCAGCGAAGAAAGCGAGCTGCTCGCCGACCTTCATTTTCTTATAGAGGCCACGGTCTTCGGGCAGATAGCCGACCCGCTCCTGTAATTTCGCGCTCATCGGCTGGCCGAAGAGCGCGATCTGGCCGGAATCAGGCATGGTGATATTAACGATCATCCGTATCGTGGTCGATTTGCCCGCCCCGTTCGGCCCCAGCAAGCCGAAGATGCTGCCGGTTTTAACCTCCATAAAGAGTTCGTTGACCGCCACGAAATCGCCGTAACTTTTGCTGATTCGATCGACTGAAATAGCGTTGGACATAGATACTCTCGGAATTTTTCTGGTAAAGTACGCATCGTACTTCAGCGCGCCATCGCGCTCAAGGCTCCCCCCGATTAAAGAGACCGCAGACATGAAGAAACATAGAGACGGAGGGACGGAGGGACGGGGGGACAAAGAGATAGAGAGATGGAGGCCGCTTTATCTCTGTGTCTCTGTGTCTCTGTGTCTCTGTGTCTCTGTGTCTTTGAGGTCTTTCTGTCTCCCTGTATCAGGGCAGCGACTCGAATGGAGCGCGCAATCCAGCGGCGCGCTTGCGAAACTCTACGGCGTCTTCTTTGTTGACCGCGACCGCGGATGGGTGGTGGGGAGCGGCGGCGCGCTGCTTGCAACCGAAGACGGCGGAGCGAAATGGCGCCGCCAGG
>DASTMP010000397.1:0-2129 GCA_035714085.1 Blastocatellia bacterium | reverse complement strand
GGAGGTGGCCGCCGAGAAAGGCGGGCAGGAAGTGGCCCTGCCGGTGCTGGCCTCCACGCTTACGACTGTCGTCGTCTTCTTCCCGGTGACCTTCCTGTACGGAGTGAGCAAGTTTCTGTTCTCGGCGCTGGCGCTGGCCGTAGCGCTGTCGCTGTTCGCCTCCTATGCGGTCGCGATGACCGTCGTCCCGCTCTTCTGCGCCAAGCTCCTCAAGAGTCGTGGTCAGACGTCTGCGCCAGCCTATGCGACGGATGGAGCGACGGAAGACGCCATCCCCCAACCCTCTCGCCATGGAAAAACCTTGAGCGAGAGGTTCAGCGACGCCTTCTCGCGGCAATTCGACAAAGTGTTGTCTGTTTATGAGCGCGGGGTTAAGGCCGCGATGTCTATCCCACGCCTGATGGTCGGGGGAGTAGTGATCATCTTTCTATTTAGCCTTCTCCTCTATCCTTTGCTGCAAGTCTCTTTCTTCCCGCGCTCGGACGCGGGCCAATTCCTGGTCAACATCAAAGCGCCTTCGGGCACGCGGCTGGAAGTGACTGAGAGAGAGGTCAAAGAGGTAGAAGATATCATCCGCAAGGTTGTGGCGAAGGAGGACCTGGCGACGATTGTCTCGAACATCGGCGTGACGCCGGGTTTTTCCTCGATCTATACGAGCAACTCCGCCCAACACACAGCTTTCGTGCAGGTCAGCCTGACCGACGACCATCGGATCGGAAGCTATGAATATATGAATCGGGTGCGCGAACAATTAAGCAAGGAATTGCCACAACTTAGCGCCTATTTTCAGTCCGGTGGACTGGTGGACGCGGTTTTGAACATGGGCTTGCCCGCGCCGATCGACATCCAGGTGAGCGGATCGAACCTGGGAGCGAACTACGAGGTTGCGGTCGAAATGGCGCGGCGGATTCGGCAATTGTCCGGGGTCAGCGACATCTACACCCCGCAGGACCTCGACTATCCCGCGCTGCAACTCGACGTGGATCGCACGCACGCCAGCCTACTGGGTTTGACGCAGAAAGAGATCGTACACAATGTCATCACCGCCCTCACTTCCAACCAGATGATCGCGCCGAGTTACTGGGTGGATCCGAAGAGCGGCAACGATTACCTGTTGACTGTGCAATACCCCGAAGGCCAGGTGAAGAGCCTGCCGGACCTCAAAGGCATCCCGCTGCGTTCGGCCAGGCGTGAAAACCCGACGAGGCTCGACGCCGTCAGCAGCGTGGAGCGGATTCAATCGCCGACCGAGGTGGATCATTACCAGTTGCGGCGAATCATCAATCTTTACGTCTCGCCTGCGGGAGAAGACCTCGGACAGGTGGCCAACGCGATTGACGGGATCATCGCCGAGACCAGGCTGCCGGATGGCGTGCGCGTTGATCTGCGAGGGATGGTGCAAGGCATGCGCTCATCCTTCGTTAGCTTCGGAACCGGGCTGATTTTGGCGATCGTGCTGCTCTTCCTCATTCTGGTCGCGTCCTTCCGTTCATTCAAAGACCCGTTTCTGATTCTGCTCGCCGTCCCGCCCGGCGCGACGGGCGTGTTGCTCACCCTCTACCTGACCGGCACGACGCTCAACGTGCAGTCGTTGATGGGAATCGTGATGATGGTCGGGATCGTCGTCTCCAACAGCATCCTGATCGTCGACTTCGGGCGCCGGCTGCGCGAAGAAGGGATGTCCGCGCGTGACGCGATAGTGACCGGAGCTCGGGTGCGATTGCGACCGATCGTGATGAGCGCCTTAGCGACACTGATGGGGCTGTTACCGATGGCGCTCAAGCTCGGCACGGGCAGCGAAGCGTATGCTCCACTCGCGCGCGCCATCCTCGGCGGGTTGATGGTCTCCGTCGTGTTGACCGTCTTTGCGGTACCCGCTGCTTACTATCTGTTTTATCGTAAAACCGATGTTCCCGTGGCGCCGCCAGTGGCGGAGGAAGGGGTGGAGTGATGCCGCGATTTGCGATCCGGAATCCCTACTTCATCATCGTCGTCTGCCTCATCATCCTGGTCGTCGGCGCCGCCAGCCTGGCGCGCATGCCCGTCGATATGTTCCCAGCCATCCGCATCCCCGTCGTCGTCGTCGCCACCTTCTACTCCGGCATGCCACCCGAACAGATCGAGGTCGA
>DASTMP010000396.1:0-9649 GCA_035714085.1 Blastocatellia bacterium | reverse complement strand
CATGCCCGGCTTGAAGCAGGCCTGGCCGAAGAGCGCGGCCTGCTGGTCGCCGGCGTCTCCAGAGATCGGAATTGGCGCGCCGAAGATGTCCGGATCGGTTTCGGCGTAAACTTCGGACGACGATTTCACGGCGGGCAACAGGGCGGCCGGCACGCGCAATTTCTTCAGAATTTCGTCGTCCCATTTCTGCCTGCGAATGTCATACATCAACGTGCGCGACGCGTTGGAAACGTCCGTGACGTAGGTCTTGCCCCCACTCAGGCGATTGATCAACCACGTGTCGACGGTGCCGAACGCCAGATCGCCCGCGTTCGCCAGCTTCCGCGCGTCTTTCACGTTCTCCAGCAGCCAGGCGACCTTCGTCCCCGAAAAATAGGCGTCAGTCACCAGGCCGGTCTTCTTGCGAATGACGCGGTCGAATTTTTCCTCTTTCAACTTATCGCACATCAGGGCGGTGCGCCGGCATTGCCAGACGATGGCGTTGTGAATCGGGCGCCCGCTCGCGCGATCCCAGACGACGGTCGTCTCGCGCTGGTTGGTGATGCCGATGGCGCCGACATCTTCAGCTCTGGCGCCGGCCTTCGAGAGCGCCTCGCGCGCGCAGTAGAGCTGCGAACTCCAGATGTCTTCAGGATTGTGTTCGACCCAACCGGCCCGCGGAAAGATTTGCGGGAATTCCTGCTGCGCGACGCTCGCGACGCGCCCCTGTCGGTCGAACAGTATAGCGCGGGATGAGGTGGTGCCTTGATCGAGGGCTAGGACATAATTTGGCATTTGCATGGTCTCCGTGGTCATTTTCGTCATTCTTTGAAAGAAGTCGGAGGGGTCGAATCGCCGTGCGAGTTTTCACTTTCAGCATGATTTTGTCAATCATCGCATAGGGCTGATAACATCTGCCCCGAAATCATGCGGTGGACAGGATTAACATGATTTCTCAGGATTTTGCGCATTTAGTTGAATCCTGAAAAATCATTTAAATCCTGTCAATTTTCCCGGGGAAAAGAAATGATCAAGTCGTTTGGGTTGGCGGCGCCGGGAGGGGAGCAGCTTCTATTCACGATCTTCGTAATGTTCGTCGCGGCCAAGCTCGCGGCCGAAATCTTCGAGCGTTTGAAGCAGCCGGCGGTGGCGGGCGAGATACTGGCCGGCGTGATCATCGGGCCAAGTGTCCTGGGCTGGGTCGCGCCGAGCGAATTGACGGGAGCGCTTTCGGAGATCGGCGTGATCTTTCTGCTCTTCCTGGTCGGGCTGGAGACGAAGCCGGCTGACATCTTTCGTGTGGGGTGGCGCGCGCTGCTGGTCGCCGTTCTGGGTGTGGTCCTCCCCTTCATCGCCGGCTATCTGGTCATGCTTGCCTGGGGCGAGACGAAGATCGAGGCGATCTTCGTCGGCGCGGCGTTGGTCGCGACTTCAGTGGGAATTACTGCGCGCGTGCTGGGGCAGATGGGGCTGCTCAGCCTTGAAGTGAGCCGGATCATTCTGGGCGCCGCCGTGATTGACGATATTCTGGGCCTTCTGATCCTGGCCGTGGTCAGCAGTCTGGCGAGAGAGGGCGGCGTAAATTACGCGCAGATCGGCGCGACGGCGGCGCTGGCCATCGGGTTCACGTTGCTGGTCATCCTTGTCGGCGCGCGGGCGGTCAGACGCATCCGCGCGCGAGTCGAAAATTTGAAGATCGGGCAATCATATTTGATCTTCGGGTTGTCGCTCTGTCTGGGGCTGGCGCTGGTCGCGTCTTACATCGGCGTGGCGGCGATCATCGGCGCTTTCCTCGCGGGAATGGCGTTGTCTGAATCGACCGAAGGCACGGACATGCCACATCAAGCCGAGGCTGTCACCGAATTCCTGCTACCGTTCTTTTTGACCAACATCGGGATGCAAGTCAAATTGGATGCGCTCCTGAACCGCAATACTATCATTCTGGCTCTGGTAGTGACGATTCTCGCCGTCCTGTCTAAGCTGATCGGCTGCGGAGTGGCGGCCTTGCCGCTGGGCAAAAAGAAAGCTGCCCAGATCGGGATGGGGATGGTTCCGCGCGGCGAGGTCGGCGTCGTCGTCGCGCAGATCGGGTTAAGCTTGAACGCGGTTGACGCCGCCACTTACGGCGTTGTGCTGCTTATGGCCGTCGCGACTACGCTCATCGCCCCACCGTTCCTCGTGAGGCTGTTCCGTGATGAAACGCGAGTCGCCAAAGAGCCTCAAGCTCCGATCACGCAGATTTCGTGAGGCCGCATTCTTGAAATCTACATCTTGTAGTAGACTTACCGGCGCTGACGCCAGACGCAGGCTTTTGCGGCAAAACCCAATTGGCCCGAACATCACAAACAAGGAGGCAGATCGATATGAAATACGCAAGCTATGCCGACACCGTATTCTACGCCGAGGCGTCCGAGCGGGCCGCATTCATCCGGCGGACTTACGCTCATCTGGCGGTGGCCGTTCTGGCATTCATCGCCGTTGAATGGATGTTGCTTCAACTGCCGATAGCCGAGGCAATGACCCGCCTTATGACCGGCGGGTATTCGTGGTTGGTTGTGCTGACCTTGTTTATGGTGGTTTCCTGGCGCGCCGAGCGGTGGGCGAAGTCGGAGACCTCGCCGCAAATGCAGTATCTGGGGCTGGGGCTTTTCGTGGTGGCCGAAGCCGTGGTCTTCCTGCCGCTGCTTTACATCGCCAGCCACTTCGCTTCCGCCGACGTGATTCCGGCGGCCGCGTTGATCACCGGTTTCCTGTTCACAGGTCTGACAGCGGCCGTCCTCACCACCAGGAAGGACTTTTCGTGGATGCGCAGCATTCTCACCATCGGCGGGTTTGTGGCCCTGGGAGTGATTGTGGCGAGCATCATCTTCGCGTTCAGCCTGGGGATTATCTTCTCGGCCGCCATGGTCCTGTTCGCCTCGGCGGCCATTCTTTACGACACGTCGCAGGTCCTGCATCACTACCGCACCAATCAACACGTGGCGGCCTCGCTCTCGCTCTTTGCTTCGGTCGCGCTGCTATTCTGGTACGTGCTTCGGATCGTGATGCGGATTACCCGCTGAAATCCGCCGCGTCTGCGCCGATCCGTGGTTTCATACTGTCCGGGAAATCAGGCGACTGTTATCTCTTTCGCCAAGTAAACGTCCTGAATCGCGTTGAGAATCCGCACGCCCTCGTTCATCGGGCGCTGGAACGCTTTGCGGCCCGAAATCAGACCCGTTCCGCCCGCGCGTTTGTTGACCACGGCGGTCATCACCGCTTCGGCCAGATCGCTTTGCCCTTTCGATTCGCCGCCGGAATTGATCAGACCGGCGCGGCCCATAAAACAATTGGCCACCTGATAACGGGTGAGGTCAATCGGGTTGTCTGAGGTCAGCTCGCTGTAAACGCGGTCGTCAATCTTGCCGTAGGGGTTTTCCTTGGTCGCCAACGCCTTGTAGCCGCCGTTGTTGAGCGGGAGCTTCTGTTTGATGATGTCAGCCTCGATGGTCACGCCCAGATGATTGGCCTGCCCTGTCAGATCGGCCGCGACGTGATAATCCTTTTCTTTGGTCTTGAACGCCGGATTACGCAGGTAGCACCAGAGCACAGTGAACATGCCCAATTCGTGCGCATGCTGGAAAGCCTGCGAGACCTCCTGCAACTGGCGCGTCGCTTCGTCCGAGCCGAAATAGATTGTCGCGCCGACCCCGGCCGCGCCCATATCGAAGGCCTGATCGACGCTGCCGAACATCACCTGGTCGAATTTGTTCGGGTAGGTCAGGAACTCGTTATGATTGATTTTGACGATGAAGGGAATTTTGTGCGCGTATTTGCGCGCGCACGAACCGAGCACGCCGAGCGTCGAAGCCACGGCGTTGCACCCACCCTCGATCGCCAGTTTGACGATGTTTTCGGAATCGAAGTAGATCAGATTCTTCGCGAAGCTCGCGCCGGCCGAATGCTCGATGCCCTGGTCAACGGGCAGGATTGAAACATAACCGGTTCCAGACAGCCTCCCTGTGTTGAAGAGCGATTGCAGGCTGCGCAATACCGCCGCGTGGCGATCGGAACCGACCCAGACGCGGTCAATGAAATCGGGGCCGGGCAAATGCAAGAGGTCTTTCGAGATCGTTTTGCAGTTGTGCCTCAGCAAAGCCTGCCCTTCTTCTCCAAGCAGCTTTTCAATCTCCTGAATGTTCATAGATATTTCTCCATTAAAAGTAAGGGTGGGATGTAAGCCGGGATTTTACAGTGCGGTTTTGAAAAGGGTCAATCTGGGAGTGGGGAATGGGGAGTGGGGAGTGGGGAGTGAAGAAACTGTTTCCCCATTCCCCACTCCCTACTGCGCATCATTCGCATACCAGATTCACCAGCGTTCGCAATCCGACGCCAGTCGGACCGACCGCCAGATAAGGCTTGCCGTTTTCGTTCCAGGCCGTGCTCGCGATGTCGAGGTGGGCCCAGGGAGTGTCTTCGACGAATTCGCGGATGAAATAAGCGGCGGTAATCGTGCCCGCTTTACGCCCGCCGACGTTCTTGATGTCGGCGATCTCGCTCTTGATCTGTTCGCGGTAATCTTTGTCGAGCGGCAATTGCCATATCTTTTCGCCGGCTTTCTTGGCGGCGGCCAAAACCTGATCGATCCACGCCTGGTCGGTTCCGAGGATCGCGACGTAAACGTCGCCGAGCGCGATCGAGACAGCGCCGGTCAGCGTCGCCAGGTCGATGATCCTGGTCGCGCCGAGTTTGCGAGCGTAAGCGACGGCGTCGGCCAGGATCAGGCGGCCTTCGGCGTCGGTGTTGATGACCTCGATGGTCTTGCCGCTCATAGCGCGCACGACGTCGCCGGGGCGTTGAGCGCGCCCGCCTGGCATGTTCTCGGTCGTCGGAACGACGCCGATGACTTTGACTGGAGGTTTGAGCTGGGCGATGGCGCGCATCGCGCCGATCGTGGTCGCGCCGCCGGCCATGTCGTATTTCATCTTCTCCATCCCGTCCGACGGCTTGATCGAAATGCCTCCGGTGTCGAAGGTGATGCCTTTGCCGACGATGGCGATGGTCTCTTTCGATTCGGTCTTCGGCGCGTATGTCAGCGTGATCATCTTCGCGGGTTCCGCCGAGCCTTGCGCGACGCCGAGAAATGCGCCCATTCCCAATTCCTTCATTCGCGGTTCGTCGAGCGCGTCGAATTCGAGTCCGTACTCTTTGGCCATTTGCTCGGCGCGGCGGGCGAGTTCAGTAGGCGTAATCACGTTGGCCGGCTCGTTAATCAGTTCGCGCGCGAAGTTGGTCGCCTCGGCGATCACCCGCCCTCGTTCGATGCCGCGGTCGAGCTCGCCAACCTCGGCGCCGGGCGCGACCAGCGTCATCGCCTGAAGCGGATTCTCCGTCTTATCGCTTGTGTGGTATTTGTCGGGGTCGAAGAGAGAGATCAACGCGCCTTCGGTCGCCGCCTGCGCGCCCTCGGCGACTGGCAGTCGTGAGCGGCGCAGGATCGTGAAGCTGCGGGCCTTCTTGCCGCGTAGCGCCCGCGCCGCCGTCCCGACCATCTTGCGAACGCCGTCGGTAGTGAACTCTTCCTTCTTGCCCACGCCCAGGAGCAACAACCGCCGCGCTTTCATGTCCCCGGGAGTATGCACATAAGCGCTCTCGCCAGATTTGCCGGTAAGCTCTCCGGTCTCGACGAGCGAAGAGACCACGCCGTTCGAGCGCCTGTCGATCTCGGCCAGAACGCCATTTTCGGGCTTCTCCCCTTCAAAAATGGCGACGACCAGCGCGTCGCACTCTATTTCATGAAACTCCCTCGAATCCGCTTTTACTTCCATTTTGATTACTCCTCATAAAAATATCGGGAGTGGGAAATGGTGAATGGGAGCGGGAGAGCGAGCGAGTTAGAGACAAAAAGAAAATCTCCTTGTCTCCCGCTCTCTCGCTCCCTCGCTCCCTCGCTCTCTCATTCCCCACACCATTTACTCGATCCTCGATCTATTCTTGATTGCCGCGCGAGCCTCGCGTTCCTGCGTCTTGCGCGCTTCGGTTTCGCGCTTGTCATAGAACTTCTTGCCCCGCGCGACGGCCAGTTCGCATTTTATCAAGTTGCCTTTGAAATATAGCTTGGTGGGGACCAGCGTCAGCCCTTTTTCCTGAATCTTCGATTGCAGGCGATAGATTTCGCGCTTATGCATGAGCAGCCGGCGGTCGCGCGTCGGTTCGTGATTCTGGCGATTGCCGTGCGAATACTGGCTGATGTGGGCGTTGAGCAGCCAGAGTTGGCCTTCGCGCGTCATCGCGTAAGCGTCCTTCAGATTGACGCGCCCTTCGCGGGCCGACTTAACTTCGGTTCCAAGCAGTTGGATTCCGGCTTCGTAGGTTTCGAGGATGTGGTAGTTGTGATAGGCCTCGCGGTTGGTCGCAATCACTTTGTCAGTCTGTGTCTTCTCCGTCATCAAAACAAACTCTCTTCTCAGCTCTGCCAGCGCATCTCGTTCGTCTGAACGAATCCCAGGCTCTCGTATAGCGCGCGGCCGTCCGGCGAGGCGTGCAACACGACTTTGGCCATTCGCTCACGTTTACACCAATCGAGCATTGCCGTCATCAGCGCGCGCGCCAGTCCGCGCTGGCGATGCTCCGGCTCGCAATAGACATTGACGATCAGCGCCTGCGCGCCGCCGTCAATCGCTCCGGGGCGCGGCAGCAGTTGGCTTATTGTCAGCCCGGCGCCGGCGACCACTTCGCCCTGGCGCTCTACGAGCCACCCGAGGTAGCGCCGCTCCGCCATCATCTGCCGAATGTAAATGAATGAAGCGTTCTTGAGCCGCGCAACGTCATCCCCTATCAGATCGCCCATGTCGCGGAACATCGCCGCGCGTTGACGCGCGATGATCGGCGCATCCTCGATCGTCGCGCGACGGATACGGTAATCTGAATTCATCTGCTTTTTGCCTTGTCGTCTCCCGGCGCGCGATAACCCTGGCGGGCGCGAAGAACCGCCCCCGGCTTGCCGACAGTGACGCTGATCTTGCGATACTTCCCGTCGCGGGCGGTGTTGGCAGGGTAATAGCCGAGCCAGTAACACCGGCGCAATTCCTCGGCGATTTTCGCAAACGCCTGCTTGGTGTCGCCGATGGTCTCGACCGCGTAATAACGCCCACCGCTCACCTCAGCCAGGGTTTTCAACATCTGCGCCGCGTGTTCATAGTCTTTGACGATGCGGTCGCTGGCAGCGCTTCTGACGTTGGGCGGCGCCGGAGACGTCATAAACAAAGAGGTCATGTCCGTTTGGGTGTTGTAACGCACAGGGTAGACGATCACGTCCGATTCTTCGACTCGCTCCGTCACATCCTGCCAACTTGCCAGCCGACTGGAGGTGTCCACGCCGTCGGTGAAGACGACGATAGCTTTACGGCCCTGGATTTTGTCGAGACGCTCTGTCAGTGTCAGATCGAGCGCGTCCTGCACCCGCGTGCCGCCGCCCGTACGGGTGCGCATGATGGCGCGCATCAGCTTGTCCCGCTCGTTGGTGAATTCGGCTTCCACACGCACCTGTTGATCGAATGACACGACCATCACGTGGTCTTGCGGGCGCAACTGATCAACAAAATCCATCGCGGCGTCCTGAATATCTTCGAGCCTGAATCGGGTGCTGCCCGAAACATCCAGGACCAACGCGACATGGATCGGAGTTTCGGCGCCGCCGAAATCCGAAATCTCCTGCTTCACATTGTCTTCGTATACCTGGAAGTCAGTGATCGTCAACCCGGGCAGATATTTGCCGTCCTTATCCATCGCCATCGCAGGCACGATGACCAATGTGGTTTCGATGCGCAGAGTCTCCGGATCCGCGGGCGCAGTCTCGGTTACGGGCTTAATTTCGTTCGCAGTCGAGGCGCTGTCGGAAGTGAGTTTCGGGCGTGGCGCTTCTTCCCCGCCGGCGCCAACTTGCGAATCCGGTTGCGGCCTGAGTTGCGCGGCGACCATCGCCGCGAATGCCGGCCAGCTCTTGATGAAACCTTTGACCAGATCCTGAGGCAACACTTCAGGCAGCGGTTCCGCCGGGCGGCCGTTCATCATCACTGTGGGGCCACTCGCTCGATTATCTTTCTTCTCTTTGCGCTTCTTATCTTTTTCATTCGCTGTTTGCCACTCCTGCCGCTCAATCTCCTGACCGTCGGTTTTCCAAAAGGCGGCGTCATTCAGCGCTTTCGGGTCCCGCGGGGTCTTCAAATAGGTTTCGACTGAAATCGCCACGGCCTGGGCGCCAATTCGCGCCGACTCCGGCGAGTTCTTGTCTTGCTGCGTACCTTGTCGCCGCTCCGCAGGAATTCTGAATTCGATGTACCTGCTGCAAAGGCAGAAGACGAAATCGGCCCGCGTCGGGGAATCAACGACACGGAACGCCTTATTCTTCCTGAATTCATCTTCGGCCAGACGCCGGGAAATCGAGTCTTCCGCAAAACGCGTCAAAAGCGTTTTGCCGCTGTTCTGCGCATTGGGCGGCGCCATGACAGGCGGACCTACGAATACGCGGCCACCGACAAACATAACCGGCTTGTCCGGCCCACATTCGCCTTTGAGCGCGGCGACGAAGACCGAGGCGGGTTGGCCTGCTTTCTCCTGCGCTGAGACGGCGCGAGAGGGATAAGTCGCCCAGACGGTCAATGCTACCGCCGACATTACGGCAGCCATCAGGGAGCGATGCCTCATAAAGCCCTCCTTGTCATTCACGCTTGAGTGGTCGTTCCATCAGCTCGGCTTCAAGATCTCGCGGGCTTTTGCCTTCATAAAGCATTTGATAAACGCCCTCGGTGATCGGCATTTCGACGCCGAGCCTCGCCGCCAACTGACGGGCCGAACGCGCGGTCTTAACGCCCTCTGCGACCTCGCGCGTCTCGCCGATGATCTCATCGAGTTTCCGCCCGCGTCCGAGTTCGTAGCCTACGCGACGGTTGCGCGAAAGGGCGCCGAAACAGGTCAACACCAGATCCCCCATCCCCGCCAATCCGGCCATCGTCTCGGCGCGCCCTCCGAGCCTGACGGCCAACCGCGTCATCTCGGCCAAACCGCGAGTCACCAACGCGGCCGCGGTATTGTAGCCCAGCCCAAGCCCGTTGACCGCGCCCGTCGCGATCGCCATCACATTTTTTATCGCGCCGCCGATCTCCACCCCGATCACGTCGCGGTTCGTGTAGACGCGAAAACGACTGGTCGAAAACGTTTCCTGCGCGACCTCCGCCCATTCCGGAGCCCGCGAAGCGGCGACAATCGCGCACGGCTCGTCCTTCGCGACTTCTAGCGCGAAGCTCGGCCCCGACAACGCGGCGTAGCGCGGCTCGAAGCGATCCTTCAATACGTCGTGGACGACCTCTTCCATCCGCATCCCGCTCTCGGCTTCGATGCCTTTGGAAGCGTTGACGAAGATCATCTGCGGGCGCGCGTGATCGAGCATTTGCGCGTAGACCTCGCGGCAAACGTGCGAAGGCGTTACGGTCAACACGATTTCGGCGCCGGCCATCGCTTCGGCGATAGCGCCGGTAGGCGCGACCCGGTCGGGCAAAGCGAATCCGGGCAGATAGATTTTGTTCTCGCGCTCCAACCGCAGCAGCGTCACGACTTCAGCGCTGTGCGCCCACAATCGGACCCGATGGCCCGCGCGCGCCGCGACGAGCGCCAGCGCCGTCCCCCAACCGCC
>DASTMP010000395.1:0-10163 GCA_035714085.1 Blastocatellia bacterium | reverse complement strand
ATCAAATGAAAGCGCCAAGCAAAACCCTCATCGCGAGTTTATTCGCCGTAGCTATATTTTCCGCACTTATCATCGTTTCTTTGCGCTCTGAAAGCAGCGCCGCTTCCGCCATCAAAGCCGCGTCGCAGCAGCAAGCGCCTGCTACTTCTCCTGAAGGCGCTGAGCTGTACAAACAAAAGTGCGCGGTCTGCCACGACAACCCGCAGGATCGCATTCCGCCGCTGTTCCTCATCCGCCGGCGCTCGGCGGAAGATGTGGTCATGACTCTAACATCAGGCTCGATGAAGCAGCAGGCGGCGGGTTTGACCGCTGAGCAGATTCGCGCCCTTGCGATTCACCTGACCGGGAAACAGCCGGGGCCTCCGATCGAAGCGAACATGGGAGCCAATCGATGCGCGAGCGCGGCGACGCCGATAAATCTGAAAGGGCCGCAATGGAACGGCTGGGGCTTCGATCTCGACAATTCCCGCTTCCAGCCGAAGCCGGGCATCAAGGCAGAGGATGTTCCGAGGTTGAAGGTCAAATGGGCGTGGGCGCATCCGGGACCGATGGCGACGGGTCAGCCTACGATCATCGGCGACCGCCTCTACCTGACCGTCGAAGCGGGAATGATCGTCTGCCTGAATGCGCAAACGGGCTGTACCTATTGGGCAATGCAGCCGGGCGCGGCGGTGCGCGCCGCCGTCAGCGTGGGGTCTCTTCCAGCCGGATCGAAGGCCAAATACGCGGTCTATTTCGGTGACGAGAAATCGAACGTTCAGGCGTTGGACGCCGATACAGGCAAACCGCTCTGGAAGACGAAAGTCGAAGACCATTTTCTCTCCCGCATCACCGGCGCTCCCGCGCTCTATCACAACCGCCTCTACGTCCCGGTCTCTTCGTTCGAAGAAACCGCCGGGCGCGATCCCAAATATGAGTGCTGCACCTTCCGTGGCAGCCTCCTCGCGCTCGACGCTTACACAGGAAAAATTCTCTGGAAGAGTTATACGGTTCAGCAGGAACCGAAGCCTTTCAAGAAGAATTCCGCTGGGACGCAGATGTACGGCCCCGCGGGCGGCGCGGTCTGGTCGGCCCCGACTCTCGATCTGAAGCGCGGGTTGATCTACGTAGGCGCTGGCAATTCCTACACCGACGTCGAGACCGGGAATACGGACGCGATTGTGGCGTTCGAGATGGAGACGGGCAAGATCAAATGGGTGAACCAGGTCAGCGCCAAAGACAACTTCCTGGTCGGTTGCCGCCAACCGGGCGTTGGCAACTGCCCTGACCAGGGAGGGCCTGATCACGACTTCGGCAGTTCGCCGGTTCTGCGCACGCTGCCCAACGGCAAGCAAATTCTGTTGGGCGGCCAGAAATCGGGTGTGATGTGGGCGTTCGATCCGGACAATAACGGCAAGGTCTTGTGGCAGGTGAAGGTAGGCGGCGGCGGCGCCCTGGGCGGCATTGAGTGGGGCTTCGCCGCCGACGCGGAGAACGTCTACATTCCGGTCGCCGACCCTTTCAGCGGGGAGATGCGCAAACCCGGCCTGACCGCATTGAAGATCGCCACCGGGGAGCAACTCTGGAGCATCCCCGCGCCTCCGGCGAAATGCGATTGGGGCGCGGCCCGCTGCAACAACTCGCAATCGGCCGCGGCGACGGTCATTCCAGGCGTGGTCTTTTCAGGCACGGCGGATGGACACTTGCGCGCTTATTCGACCAAAGATGGCGCGATCGTCTGGGACGTTGACACCGCGCAACCGATCAACACCGTCAACGCCGGGCAGGCGAAGGGCGGCACGCTTGATGGAGGCGGGCCGACCATAGCCAACGGCGTCCTCTATACAAATTCCGGCTATGGCCGCCTCATCGGCTATCCGGGCAATCTGTTGCTGGCTTTTACTGTGGATGGAAAGTGACGAGGCGAGTCATTTTGCAATTTGAGATTTGAGATTTACCATTGCGCATCGGATTCGGATACGATTCAATCCAAGTACAGATCACAAATTAAAATAGGAAATCTCCTGTAGTCATTTATGAAAACATTTCGACTCTTGCTCACGATCATCGCCTGCGCGTTCGTTTTTCCTTCCTGCAATATCGGATCTACCGTAATCAAGCGGAAACCCGCTGTTACCGTCTATGTCACCAACGAAGCCTCCGGCGATCTGAGCGTGATTGACGCCGCGAACAATGAGGTGATCGCCACCTTGCCACTGGGAAAACGGCCGAGAGGCATTCACATCACTCCCGACCGAAAGCAGCTCTTCGTCGCCCTGAGCGGGTCTCCGATAGCCGGCCCGGGCGTTGACGAAGACTCGCTGCCGCCTCCTGACAAAACGGCTGACGGCATCGGGATTGTCGACGTGGATCGGAACGAGTTTCTCAAACTCATGCCCGTCGGCTCAGACCCGGAACAATTTGTGATCAGCCACGACGGCGGCAAAATCTACGTCGCCAATGAAGACGTCGGGTTGGCCACCGTGGTGGACGCCAAAAGCGGCCAGATCGTCAAGGAGTTGCCGGTTGGCAAGGAACCTGAAGGCGTGGGAATCAGTCCTGACGGCAAAGAGGTTTATATGACTTCGGAAAACGACGGCTCGGTGTCGGTGATCGAAACCGCCGACAATAGCATCGTGACGAGCATCAAGGTCGGACGCCGTCCGCGCACCGTAAAGTTTTTGCCGGACGGTTCGCGCGCTTATGTGACGCTTGAAAACGACAGCGCAATGGTCGTGATTGATACGGCGAAGCGCGCCGTCATTCGGACGATCCGATTTGAAGGAGAGGGCGTCAAACCTATGGGCATTGCGGTCGCTCCGGACGGCAAGAAGATTTACGTAACCACGGGACGCTTCGGCAAGGTCTTCGCCGTTGATACCGCGACCGATCAAGTCGTTGGCTCTGTTGATGCAGGCGCGCGTCCCTGGGGCATTGCCATCACGCCGGACGGCAAGACGCTCTACACCGCCAACGGCCCTTCAAACGACGTTTCGGTCATAGACGCCGCAAAGCTTCAAGTGACCGCCAAGATCAAAGTAAAAGACCGTCCCTGGGGCGTCACGATTCTATCCAGGTAGCCAACATGAAAAATGGACTGATCCGACAAGCTATTCTCACATTGTCGCTATTGCCAGCGACTATTCTGCCAGCGAACCAACCGAAGGAGATTCCACTCTGGCCAAACGGCGCGCCCGGTTCCGAAGGCAAAGCAGGGCCCGAGTCCGTGCGTGTGACCGAGAACGGCGAGCGCGTCGTGTCGAACGTTCACCATCCTTCGATCACGCCCTACCTTCCGCCGAAAGAGAAGGCCACCGGCGCCGCCGTCGTCATCGCGCCGGGCGGAGGGCATCGCGAGCTGTGGACCGACCACGAAGGTCACAACGTCGCCCGCTACCTGAGCGCGCGAGGCGTCGCCGCCTTTGTGCTCAAATATCGACTCGCGCGCGAGGCCAACTCGACTTATACCGTGGACGACCACGCAATGGCCGACATGCGGCGCGCCATCCGCCTCGTACGCAGCCGCGCGCCTGAATGGAACATCAATACGTCGCGCGTCGGAGTTATGGGCTTTTCGGCGGGCGGAGAATTGGCGGCGCTCACGGGCATGCGCTTCGACGGCGGTAACAAAGAGGCCGCCGATGCGATAGAACGCGAGAGTTCAAAACCTGATTTTCAGGCGCTGATCTACCCTGGCAGTTCCCAGCGTTTCGCTCCAACCAAAGACTCGCCGCCAGCCTTCATCGTGTGCGGCTATGGCGATCGTCCCGACATCTCACAAGGGATGGCTGAAGTCTATTTGAAGTTTAAGCAAGTGGGCGTTCCGGCTGAATTGCACATATACGCCAGCGCAGGACACGGCTTCGGCCTGCGCGACAATAACACCAAGGCCGTCGGCAAATGGCCCGCGCGATTCGAGGAGTGGCTGGGCGACATGGGCTTTTTGCAGAAGCCCTGAGGATATCTCGCTGTTATAGCAATGCCCAAATTAACCGAAGAGCGTGCAAATAAAACCACTTTGCAATCAACACATTGATCGGCGCAAACCTGGGTACGCGTCGCTTCCAGCGCGCAGTCCTGGCAGGAGGCGCATTGAAAAGCAATTGGGCGAGTGGCCGAGACTGCACGCTGGAAGCGATGCGTACCCAGGCGTCTACCGATTTATGCGTAGGATTCATTGAAGTAGTTGATTGTATTCAGCTTTAATTTGCGTAGCCTTCAAATAAGTAGGAAAAATGAGTTAGGACCTCAATGGCGTTCGTTACTCATCATAAGCTCCGCAGACATTTTGAGGTAGACCAATCATTCGGACCGGAGCGCGATAACGGGATCCACCTTCGTCGCCCGTCGCGCCGGAATCCAGCAGGCGAACAGCGCCACTACCGTTATCAGCAATGGGATTACCACAAATGTCATTGGATCGACGGCGCTCACCTCGAACAACAAGGTCCTCATCACGCGGGTCAACGCGAATGCGCCCGCCAGTCCGATGGCGACGCCGATCAGCGTCAGCCTCAGCCCTTGTTGGGCGATCAGCTTGAACACATCACGGCGCCGCGCGCCCAATGACATGCGGACGCCGATCTCATGCGCGCGTTGCGCAACCGAGTAAGCCGTCACGCCATATAGGCCGATTGCGGCTAGTATGAGCGCCAGCGCGGCGAATAAGCCTAGCAGCGTCAGGTTCAACCGCTCCGGCGCGATGGAGGCGGCGCGAACCTGCTCCAGCGTGCGGACGTTGTAAATCGGTTGATGGGGGGCAATGACCTGTATTTGTCGGCGCGCGGCGGCGATCATCTGCGCCGGTTCCAACTGTGACTTGATGACGGCTGTCATATTGGAGAAGGGAAGTTGCAAATAGGAGAAGTACGCCTGCGCCCGATTCGATTCCACACTCAGCCGATCCATCTTCACGCGTCCCACGACGCCTACGACCGTCAGCGCGGGAGATCCCGGATCCACGGGCGTCAGCCGGATGATCTTGCCGACTGCGTTTTCTTTCGGCCAGTACCGCCGCGCGAACTCTTCGTCAATGATGATCGCGTTCACCCCGGCCGCCATCCGCGCCCCTTCATCGAGGCCGGTCAGATCGTGTCCCGCGAGATGACGCCGGTCGTCCTGTTCGGTGAAGTAGCGACCGGCGCGCAGCGGGATGCCCATCGTTCGAAAGTAATCGGGGCTAACCAGGAGGGCTTCCAGTAAAGGCTCTTCGCCAGGCGGCGGCGCGGGCCGTCCCTCGACGACAAACCGAGTCCGCCAGCTGCTGGCGCCGAACGGCAACCCAGAAGCCAGACCGACCGATTGCGCGCCGGGCAGCGCGCTCAACTTCCGGATCAAATCGCTATAAAAATCGCTTCGTTGTTCCGGACTTGCGTATTTTCCCGCCGGCAGCGAGAGGCTGAACGAGAGCAGATGATCGTAGGCGAAGCCCGGATTGACCATGTTGAGCCGGTAGAAACTGCGCAGCAGCAGTCCCGCTCCGATGAGCAGCATCAGCGCCAGCGCCGTCTCGACGATGACCAGCGCGCCGCGCGTTCGCTGCCCACCCGCAGCCAGGCTGTGTCCCGATTCCTTGAGCGATTGATGAGGCGCGACTCTGCCTGCCCGCCAAGCTGGAGCCAGACCGAACAAGACGCCGGTCAATATTGACGCTGCCGCAGTATAAGCCAGCGTGCGGCCGTCGAGACGGATTTCGCTCGCGCGCGGGAGACTCCTCGCGCCGATGGCGACCATCGCGTTCACTCCCCATCGGGCTAGCAACAGTCCGGGGCCGCCGCCGAGTAGCGCCAGCGTCACACTCTCCGTTAGCAACTGCCGAGCAAGTCTCACGCGGCTCGCGCCCATCGCCGCGCGAACCGCCATTTCGCGTTGTCTCACGGTCGCTCGCGCGAGCAGCAGGTTGGCCACGTTCGCGCAGGCGATCAACAACACTAACCCGGCGGCGGCAAACAGCGTCCACAACCCCCGGCGAGCATCGCTGACCATTGTCTCCAGCAACGGCGTGATCGTGACCCGGATGTCCTGGTTTGTGCGGGGAGATTCTTTTTCGAGGCCGCGAGCGATTACGTCCATATCGGCTCGCGCCTGCTCGATCGTCACGCCATCTTTCAGTCGCGCCACGCCGCTCAAACCCGGATGGTTGTCGCGATTCCGCCAGTCCCCACCGCTCAATTGCCCGGCGGGAACCCACAACTCGACGCGGTTCGGAAACTGGAAGCCCGCGGGCATCACCCCGATCACAGTGTAACTGCGATCATTTAGCGTGATCGTCCGATCGAGGAGGTTCGGATCGCCGCCGAACCTCCGCCGCCACAACCCATGGCTCAACACAACGACCGGCGCGACGCCCGGACGGTCTTCGTCGTCAGTGAATACGCGCCCCAGCGCGGCGTCCACGCGCAGCGCCGCAAACAGATCAGCCGAAACCTGCCCGACCTGGAGCCTCTCAGGCTCCCCGCCGCCGGTCAGGTTGTAGCTGTCGTACTTGTAAACGCCGATACGCTCGAACGACGACTGCCGCACGCGCCAATCCAGGTAATTCGGCCAGGAGATGGACAGGCTCTCAGTCCACCGGCTGCGCTCACTTAGAAACATCAGCCTGTCGGACTCCGGGTAGGGCAGCTGGCGCAGCAACACCGCATTGACGATACTGAAAATCGCCGTGTTCGCGCCGATGCCGAGGGCCAGTGTGATGACGGCAACCAACGTGAAACCAGGATTCTTCATCAACATCCGCGCGCCGAAGCGCAGGTCTTGCCACAACTCTTCCAAGAGGCGGATCCCACGCTCATCACGGCTTTCTTCCTTTATCCGCTCGACACCGCCGAAATTGCGAATGGCGGCGTAACGCGCATCTTCCGGAGTCATCCCGCGAGCGACGTTTTCCTCGATCTCCCTCTCCAAGTGAAATTGCAGTTCCGCTTGAAGTTCGTCTTCCATTTCAGACTTGAAGAAGAGCGCCCGTAATCGCAGTCTCAGCTTGTTGAGTGTGGCCATATCCTCTCATTCAGGACGTTTTCAGAATCAGTTCCACCGCCCCGGTGAATCGTCTCCAGGTCTCGGTCTCCGCCGACAATTGTTTCCGGCCTGCGGCTGTCAGTTTGTAATATTTCGCCTTCCGGTTGTTCTCTGACGCTCCCCACTCCGAAGCGATCCAGCCCTGCGCTTCCAGCCGGTGCAGCGCCGGATACAATGATCCCTGGCCCACCCGCAATACATCCTGTGAAACCTGCTGTATGCGCTGCGCAATGTCCCATCCGTGAGTCGGCCCGGACTGAAGCGTCTTGAGCGCTAGCAGATCAAGCGTTCCCTGTAACAAATCGGTTTGTGTCTGTTTCATATATCCCCTCGACTATCCCCTCGACATTCGACAAGGTAGAGGGTAGTTGACGCTTTGTCGAATGTCAACAAGACGAGAGAATGTCATGGCCGGGACCGATCATCACTTTTCACCCCGCGACACTCTGGCGGCAATCAGATCATTATGCCCTTCTGTAGTCTCAAATCGGCGACCGAGTTGTCTAGGGGGGCGGGCCGGCTTCGCGCATGGTTAGTTTTGAGTGGATTCGCGCGTGATTAGTTTTGAGTGGAGCGGGATTTTTTTTGGTTTTTCTCCTCCAATCCCTGATGCGGCTTACTCTTTGATGATTCCCGCGCCCAGGAAGACGCCCTGCATCTGAGGAGCTCTGTGAGGCGCATATGGTGTGCCAACTCAGCACATCTACCTTCTACAGAATGAATTTGGGTCAATGACTGAGCCAAGTAACCCCGAATTCAGTCTAAGCAGTTAAAAATGAATGAAATAGGTCTCTCGAAAATAGTTTTTGACAGCACTGCAGTCAATTTGTTACATTCCGCCTCTCGTTAAATAAGTTCCGAATCCGCCAATACTTGCCTGAAGTTGTCTTGGATAAGGCCTCCTGCTGGCTGATTGACAAGTGTGGTGATGGCTCAGAGTGTGCTTAATTAACGGCGGTCAAAGTTCCCTTTCATCTTGAAAAATCCACATCAGGGAGGTCAGAGAACGTTCAAAAATGAAATCAGCCATCGCTGAGGTTGCTCAGACCTACGGCATTGAGAATTGGGGCGCGGGTTATTTTGACATCAATTCGCGAGGCAATCTGATTGTCCGTCCGGTTGAGGGCGAGCCCCGCAGCGTGGACGTCAAACGAATTGTTGACGATCTGATTTCCCGGCGCGTCAAATTGCCGGTCCTTCTAAGATTTCCCCAGATCTTCGCCAGCCAGGTTCGCAAGATGAACCAATCCTTCCGCTCGGCGATGAAAGAGTTCGATTATAAAGGCGAACACCTGGCGGTATTTCCGCTGAAGGTTAATCAGCGCAAGCAGGTGATCGAATCCTACCTTGAAGAAGCCTCGAAATACAATTACGGCCTGGAAGCCGGGAGCAAGCCCGAGCTTTACGCTGCCATCGCCATGGATCAATCTCACGACTCGCTGCTCGTCTGCAACGGTTTCAAGGATGACAGCTTCATTGATCTGGCCTTCGTCGGGGCGCAGGCCGGGAAGAACGTCATAATCGTCATTGAAAAACTCAACGAACTTGGAAAGGTTGTGGACCGCGTCCTCGAAACCGGCGTCCGCCCAATGGTAGGAATGCGCGTGCGGCTTTACACGCGCGGATCGGGGCGATGGGAGAAATCGGGCGGCGAACAATCGAAATTCGGGTTGACGACGACCGAGTTGCTGCAGGCGATCAAGATGCTCAGCGATGCCGGGATGGCTGACATGCTGCGCGTGCTCCATTTCCACATCGGGTCGCAGATCACGCAGATCAAACGCGTCAAGGCAGGCGTCAAAGAGGCCGCGCGCGTCTACGCCAAGATCCGCAAGATGGGCGTTGACGTCGACCATCTGAATGTGGGCGGCGGCGCGGGCGTCGATTACGACGGCAGCAAGACCAGCTTCGAGTCCTCGGTTAATTACAGCATGCAGGAGTTCGCCAACGACGTCATATATACCATCAAGGGCGTCTGCGAGGAAGAGAACGTGCCCGAACCGAACGTGATCACCGAATCCGGGCGCGTGCTGGTCGCCTATCACGCGATGCTCATCACCGATATCATTGACGAGATCGAGACCGTGCAGGGCCTCCACAACATTACGATCACCGGTAACGAGGCGCAAGTGATCAACGAGTTGTATGACCTGTACAAGACGATGAACGCCAAAAACTTCCTCGAGTATTACCACGACGCGCTCGAACACAAGGAAGAACTCTTCACGCTCTTCGACCTTGGCTTCATCTCGCTCGAAGACCGCGCGAAAGGCGAGGTGCTCTTCTGGGAGGTTTGCGACAAGGCGAACAATTTCGCGAAGCAGACACAGATCAAATCGGAAGAATTCGACGACCTGAGAAAGTTGCTGTCCGCGAAATACCTCTGCAATTTCTCGGTCTTCCGCTCGGTGCCGGACCATTGGGCGATTGACCAGCTCTTCCCGATCATCCCGATCCACAAGCTCAATGAGCCGCCGAAAGACACCGCTACGTTGTGCGACATCACCTGCGATTCCGACGGCGTGGTGGACAAGTTCGTCGACCTGCACGACGTGAAGGAAGTTCTGGAGGTCCACGACCTTCAGCCGGGCGAGCCCTATTTCCTGGCGATGATGCTGATCGGCGCTTATCAAGAGGTGATGGGCAATTTCCATAACCTATTCGGCACGACCAATGAAGCCCACGTCATCGTTTCGGGCGACGGCGAATACCACATCAGCCGCATCATCCCCGGCTCGACCGTGGGAGACATGGTCTCTTTCGCCAGATACGAAAAAGAATTCTTGCAAGACGGTTTCCGTAATTTGCTTAATAGACAGATCAAGAAAGGAAAACTGACTGAGGAACAGGCGACCAGCCTGGCTGGCGATTACGAAAGCCATTATCACGGCTACACGTACCTCACCGGCAACGGGCACAGATAACAGTGGTTAGTGGTTGGTGGTTGGTGGTTGTCCCATTCCAACCACCAACCACCAGCCACCAACCACCAGAACAAGTCAGTCATATGAAAGCAATGATCCGAAGAATTAAAGGCGCTAAATACCTGATTAAACCGACTGATCCGCTGCAAATCGACCGTGACCGCAGCGTCCCCGGCTTGCTGGACAAGATGGAAAAGATATCTTTCCAGGGACGCAATCTGGCGCTGGCCCATCAAATCTGGC
>DASTMP010000394.1:0-3188 GCA_035714085.1 Blastocatellia bacterium | reverse complement strand
TCAATGCAGTGTTGTTGCGTCCGCTGCCGTATGCCGAGCCGGAGCGGTTGCTGGCGGTCGGCAGCGCGTCGCAGCGCGCGCCGGGCGTGCGCAATGCAGTTTCTTATCCCGACTTCGTTGATTGGCGCGAGCGCAATCGCACCCTTGAGGCCATCGCGGTTTATCACAGTGCGACGCTGACGCTGACCGGCGCTGGCGCGCCAGCGCATTTGCATGGACAAGTTGTCTCCGCCGAACTCTTCGACGTGTTGGGCGCACGTCCACAACTGGGCCGCGTCTTCACGCGCCCGGAGGAGCGCGGTGGCGCGCGCTATGCGGCAATTATCAGTCATGGATTGTGGCGCCAACGCTTCGATTCCGACCCGCATATCATTGGGCGCGCGTTGACGCTCGAACACAAGCCTTTCGAGGTCATCGGCGTGATGCCGCCGGGCTTTCAGTTCCCGATTCAAGCTGAGCCGGTGGAAATCTGGGTGACGCCCGCGCTCGATTTTGAAGCCCCGGTAGAACCCGGCAAGCAGCCCGTCACCGAACGGCGCGGCTATCGTTATCTGGATGCTGTCGCCCGGCTTAAACCCGGTGTCACGCTCGCGCAGGCGCAAGCCGAAATGGCTGGCGTGGCGGCGGCGCTCGCCAAAGAATACCCTGACAACAACACTGGCAACGGCATCATCCTCATCCCACTGCTGCGCGATTTGACGGGTGATTACCGGCAGGCGCTCGGCGTGGTCTTCGCGGCGGTCGCATGTGTGTTGCTAATCGCTTGCGCCAATCTGGCGAATCTGTTGCTGGCCCGCGCGAGCGCAAGGCAGCGCGAACTGGCCGTGCGCGCGGCGCTGGGCGCGGGCCGCGTGCGCATTGTGCGACAGTTGTTGACCGAAAGTATGTTATTGGCGCTGGTCGGCGGCTGGTGCGGCTTGTTGCTGGCGTGGTGGGGCCAGGAATCGCTGCTGCGCTTCCTGCCCGAAGATTTACCACGTTTATCTGAGATTGCGCTCAACCGGCAGACGTTTGGCTTCAGCTTTGTGGTCTCGCTCCTGACGGGCGTAGTCTTCGGCCTTGCGCCCGCGTGGCGGGCCGCTCGTATTGATTTGAACGAGGTATTGAAAGACGGATTGCGCGGCGCGAGCGCCGATGCGGGGCGCGCCTGGTTGCGCAGCGCCCTGGTGGTGGCCGAGGTCGCGCTGGCGCTGATGCTCCTGATCGGCGCCAGCCTGCTCGTGCAGACCTTCGCGCGACTCAAGCGTGAGCCTCTGGGTTTCGACGCACGCAATGTGTTGACGGCTTCGCTCAGCTTTTCCGAAACGGCTTACGCCAAACCCGAACAGAAAATCGCCTTCATCCAACAGGCGCTGGAACGTGTACGCGCGCTGCCTGGCGTCGCCTCGGCCAGCGCCGTTTTGCCCTTGCCCTTGAGCGGGGACGGCGTGGGCGGCAGCTTTGAATTCGTTGGACGCCCGGCGCAACGGGGAGATGAACCGACCACGCAGGTGCGTTGGGTCAGCCTGGATTATTACCGCACGATGAAGATGTCTGTGCTGGCGGGCCATGATTTCACGGCGCGCGACGATCTCAAAGCCACGCCGGTCGCCATCGTCAATCGAGCCTTCGTCAAAAAATATTTCCACAACGAAAACCCGCTGGGCAAACAGATGTCGTTGCCGATTGGCGTGCGCGCCGATTCAACCGTCTTTCAAATTGTCGGCGTGGTGTCGGACGTGAAGCACTGGAAGGAATTGGGACGTCCGGCGGAACCGGAACTCTATCTGCCTTACGCGCAACTGCCGTTCATCAATCAAATGAGCCTCGTTGTTCGGACCTCCGTCGCGCCTGCCGCGCTGGCTGATGACGTTGCGCGCGCCGTGCATACACTGGATGGCGAAGCCGTACTCAGCGATGTGAAGACGCTGGAACAATACCTGGGCAATGCCGTGTCGCAGCCGCGTTTCAGTGCGTTGTTATTCGGTTTGTTTGCATTGCTGGCGTTGCTGCTCGGCGCGGTGGGGCTGTACGGCGTGGTGGCTTACAGCGTGGCGCAACGCACGCGCGAGATCGGCATTCGGCTGGCGCTCGGCGCGCCACGCGGCGCTGTGTTGCGGCTGGTGATGCGGCAAGGGATGAGCTTGACGCTGCTGGGCGTAACCCTGGGGTTATTGGCTTCCTATGCGCTGACGCGCCTGCTGAAATCGTTGTTGTACGGCGTCACCCCGACCGACCCACTGACCTTTGCGACGATTGCCCTGTTGCTGACGTTTGTAGCGCTGCTGGCCTGTTGGATTCCGGCGCGGAGGGCGATGAAGGTTGATCCGCTGATTGCCATCAGATGTGAATAGTCGAATCAATTCGGAGTCTAATGGCCATTTTCTGTCAAATATGAATGATTTCCGGCCTGATGATTGCCGCAGCCATAATTCCTGTCGCAAACTTTTAGCCTTTTTCACAAAAACGAGTCTAAAATAGGCTCTCACATAGGCTTAGACTATGAAATGGTAGTTTGTATTGAACCCAGAAAATGGGAGAGAACATTTATGAATTGCGAGGCGCCAAGCGGCTCAGCGCCTTAGTCTCATTTGGCGCTGATAGAACGTTGAGAAACCCGCTTCCAGCGATCCGGTTGAATCGGTTATTAGGCGTGTCTTTGCGCCGAGCTTCACGTTGATATCGAAGGCCTACGGAAGTTCTATAACACTCCCTAGACCCGCGTACAGATACTGATCACCGAAGGCTTTGTGAAAAGCGGCAAAAGCTGGCTCTCCGGTGCAATGACCCGGCGCCATCCGATCAACTTTCCACTGGTCATGCAATGCAGTCGTAATGCGCAAAATCTCTGGGTCTGCAGTTGTCACCAAATGGAGACCGCCGAAGATAAGATGAACATGCTTGTCAATTGCTATTGAAGCTTCCACGATTTTCTCTATTCCAGGATGCGAGCACCCAACTACTAAGATTAGTCCCTTAGGTGTCTTAATAGCTAACGAGAGTTCGCGCATTTCCAGGGTGCCAGGTGTCTGGGAGACTGTCGAAATCACACTTATTCCCGGCGCAATTTCAGTCACGCTATCCAGCCAAACAAAGTTGGCGCTCGGCCAAGGTGTGCCGAAAGTCATCTTTTCCGGAGGCTGACTATCGTAATAGCGCATATGGTCTGGTAGCGACACTTCCCGGCGATAGAAAGTTCCTGGCAGTGC
>DASTMP010000393.1:0-2390 GCA_035714085.1 Blastocatellia bacterium | reverse complement strand
GCGCATGCGTCCTCGTCAGGCGCGCGGACGCTCAGCGCGCGGATCGTCACACATCCCAGCAACGGAAAATCCACGGGAGCGCAGGCATCGGCCTGCTCGCTTTGGAAACCCGCAGGCAAGGATGGGCGGCGCTCCCAGGGATCATCAAATTCAGTTCGGATTACATCCCAGCGACAGAAGGGAAAAACCAGCGCAATCTTACTTGGACTCGCCTGGCAGCAACTCGTCCAGAACCTCGGTCCTCCAGCATGAAAGCGAATCTCTCATCAGCCCGCGCAACTTTGCCGCGCTTAGCCGTGGCAGCGCTTCGACGATCTGTTCGTGTTTGGCGGCGCTCGCGAGATAAGACTTGCGCTCGCGGCGGTTCTTCATGACGAAGAAGGCGAAGAGCGGGACGACGATTCGCTCCAGAGACTCGGCCAGATATTTATTGCCCGAGACCTCCCAGATTTTGCGATGAAAGGCCAGGTCGTTTTCATAGAACTGATCGAGATCCAGCGCCTGCGCCGCCACCTTCATCTTTGCCGTAATGCCGCGCAGGTATTCGATGTCTTCGGGTGTCACGCTCTCCTTGGCCCAACCGATGGCCAGCGTCTCCAACTCGTCGCGCAGGCGGAAGATCTGTTCCACGTCGCCCCGCTCCAGTTTGGTGACGGTTGTGCCCTTGTAAGGGACTTTCTGCACGTACCCCTGATGTTCCAGCTCGATCAGCGCCTCGCGTATCAGCGGTATGCCGGCGCCCAGCTGCTGGGCGACTTTGCTCTCGACTATAGACTCGCCGGGTTGAATGATCCCGCTCAGAATCGCCTCCTTGAACGAGGCCACAACCTGATCCCGCTTCGAGACCGGCTGGATCAGCCTTAACGCTTTACCGCTCATTATGAGTTCTTTCCCTGTGTTTGATTTTGAATAGCGGGGGGATTCTACGCCGACAGCTCACAGAAAACAAGATCATAAGATGATCTGTGACTCAGATAATCTTTGAACTGTAGCGGGGCGAAATTCGCGTGTGTATTCGGGGGCGCCAAGGTGGTTTTGTCCATATTCATTCCTGAGGTGGTTTCGCGTCCAGCGATTGTTTGGTCACTTCCTGTCGCGTCAAGATATTGATCTCCGCCTGGCGCTTCAAATCGCGCAGCCGCTGAAACTCCGCCAGCGCCTTTTGTTGCTCCGCCGCGTTACCGACCGCCCGTTGCGCCTGGGCAAGTTGAAACCATGCCACCTCGTTCGCCGCGTCGAGCGCAATCGCTTTACCCAGCGGCGCCAGCGCCTGTTCGGCCTTGCCCAAACTCACCAGCGTCCGTCCGAGCGCGACCAACGCCTCTCCAAAGTCCGGGTAATATTTGACGGCCTGCGAAAACAACTCCAGCGCCTTGTCGAAGCGCGCCGACTTGCGATGGATTTCGCCCGCTTCATACGCCGCGTTGGCGTTCGTCGGATCGAACAGCAATTCCTGCTCGAACTCTTTCAGGGCTTCGGCTTCGGAACCCGCGTCGTTCGTAGGCTGCTTTGCGCTGGCAAGCAGCGCCCGCCCGATGCGGTAATGAACGCCAGGGCGATTCGGCTGGAGCGACAAGACCTCTTTGTATTCCCGAATCGCGGCGTCCAGCCGCCCCTGGCTCTCGTAAGCTTCACCAGCCGCCAGATGCAGCCAGAGTGAATCAGGGGCCGCCTCGGCCAATTTCACGGTCGAAAGATACGCGTAGTTGGCGAACAAGCGCCCGGCGTGATAGAGCACTTCGGGATCTTTTGGATAGAGCCGGGTCAATTCAAGCGCGACTTCGACGGCTTTATCATCCTGCCCTAGACCAGTGTATACGCGTCCAAGTCGCAATCCGCTCGCGCGCTTCAGGGCCGGATCGCTCACGCGCCTGAACCCCTTCTCCAATGAGGGCAACGCCTCCTTATAGCGCCCCAATTCAGACAGCGCCATCGCCAGCAACAAGTCGGTGTTCGGGAGCGTTGGCTTCAGCTTGATCGCCTGCCGAAGGGCGTGCGCGGCCTGTTCAAACTTGCCTTGTTGAAAGTAGATCAGTCCGAGGCGGGCGTGCGCTTCGGCCATGTTCGGCGCCAGATCGCGGAGCTTTTCGTATGCTTGCGCGGCCTCGTCATAACGCCCAGCCGCCAGAGCTTTTTCGCCTTCCTGTGAGTATTGCTGAGACTGCGCGGCGTTGGCTTGCTGAGCCCTTGTCTCTGAAACGACACACAAGGCGCACAGGAGCGACAAGAGCGCAATTTTCGATGACAACTTTTTCTCCTCAGAAGCCCCCCGCCGCCTCCGGCGGCGGGGGGCAAACTTTTCCTAAAACCGCCAAATGGCGGCTGTCTCAATTGATTTTCAATTGGCGGCGCCGCGCAGTTTGATCTCAGACTGCCGCCTGCTTGGCCTT
>DASTMP010000392.1:0-3242 GCA_035714085.1 Blastocatellia bacterium | reverse complement strand
GGGGACAACATCGCGATGGAGATCGAGCTGATCACGCCGATCGCGATGGAGAAGGGTTTGCGCTTCGCCATTCGGGAAGGCGGGCGCACGGTAGGCGCCGGGACCATCTCGGACATTATCGAATAGGTTCCAGGTGTCAGGCGCCAGGTGTCAGTCAGGATCAATCCCTGACACCTGGCGCCTGACACCTGGCGCCTGACACCTGGAAAATTATGCGAGACAACATCGTTCTGCAGTGTGGCGATTGCAAAAACCGCAACTACGTCACCACCAAAAACAAAAAGAAAACGACGCAGCGTTTGGAGTTCAAGAAGTTCTGTCGTTTTTGCCGTAAGCACACGGCGCACAAGGAGACCAAATAGCGATGCGGCGACGCGGGGACAGTGGGACAGAGCGAAAAAGACATATTCTCGCCCTGTCGCCTTGTCCCCCCTGTTCCCGCGTCGAATTGAAGGGGTATAGTGTCAACGGTTAGCACGCCGGTCTCCAAAACCGGAAGTTCGGGTTCGAATCCTGATACCCCTGCTCGTCTTTGAAGGCTGGGTTTTCCCGCTTGACGCGAGAATCGCTGAAATCTAAGTCAGTTGAGGTGTGACTATGGCAACATCGAGCACGCGCGAAGGAACCGCGGCGATGGCGGAAGATCAGAATCGGCAAACGTTAGTCTCAAAACCGCTTAGCTGGGTTGCGACCGTTCGCCAGTTTTGGCGCGACGTCGCGCTGGAAATGAAGAAGGTCTCCTGGCCGACGCGCACTGAAGTCATCAATACAACGATTATTACCGTTGTCGTTGTATTCTTTTTCTCAGTCTTTCTCTGGCTTTCGGACATCGGGCTGAGTTGGCTGATTCATGGCGTGGAATGGGTGGCGAAACATATTTTCACTTAAGCCTTATGGCGAAGCAGTGGTTCATTATTCATACATATTCAGGCTATGAGCGAAAAGTGCGCGACAGCCTGAACACGCGCATCGAGGCGTTCGCGATGCAGGACGAAATCACGCAAGTGCTGATTCCGACCGAAACAGTAGTCGAGATGCGCGGCTCCAAGCGCGTCGAGAGCACGCGAATGTTCTTCCCGGGGTATGTGTTGGTGGAGATCGAATGCAATGATAAAGGCGAAATCTCTGATAGAGCCTGGCATTTGATCAAAAGCACGCCGAAGGTGACCAGTTTCGTCGGCGGACAAAAGCCGACCCCGCTGACTCCGGAAGAGGTCGACCAGATCGTCCATCATGTCGCGGTCGCGGCCGAAAAGCCGAAGCCGAAATTCACGTTCGAGCGCGGCGAAACGGTGAGAATCACGCATGGCCCGTTCACCAGCTTCATGGGCACCGTCGAGGAGGTCAACCACGACAAGAGTATGCTCAAGGTAAGCGTCACAATCTTCGGGCGAGCGACGCCGGTCGAACTGGGATTTTTGGAAGTCGAGAAGGTTTCTTTCGCGGAAGAGGGATAATCCATCGACAAGTGGCGATAGCGCCGGAAGAGATATTTTTTAAGAACCATGGCAAAGAAAATTACAGGTTATATCAAGCTTCAGGTTTCCGCAGGCAAGGCCAATCCGGCGCCGCCCATCGGCACGGCGCTCGGGCCTCAGGGCGTGAACATCATGGAGTTTTGCAAACAGTTCAACGCGAAGACCGCGAACATGGGCGACATCAAAATCCCGGTCGTCATCACGGTTTACGCCGATCGCTCTTTTACGTTTATCACCAAGACACCGCCCGCGGCTGATCTTTTGAAGAAGGCGGCGAAGATCGAGAAGGGTTCGGGCAAACCGAACCGTGAAAAGGTCGGGACAATCACTCGCGCTCAGATCGAGGAGATCGCCAAGACCAAACTTCCTGATCTCAACACGACGAATCTCGAATCGGCGATTCGCACGGTCGAAGGCACGGCCAAGAGCCTGGGTCTTGAAGTCAAATAATTTCAGATTGCGGATTGCGGATTGCGGAGTTTAGCCACCGCAGGCCGCCGCAGCGCACAGGGTAAAAGCCTCAGTGATTTGCGGCGGCCCACGATGGCTAAATTCCGCAGTCCACAATCTGAAATCCGCAATCCTAAGAGGGAGTGACAGGCCCTGTTGGAGCTCGATAAAGGTCTCCGATTCCGGCTTCGGTCACGTTAACACCTGGAAGGAAGTAATCAATGGCAGGAAAGAAATTTAAAGCCGCGCTCGCTCAAGTCGAGTCGGGGAAATCCTATGCTTTGGCCGAGGCCGTCTCTCTGGCGCAAAAGATCCATCCGGCCAAATTCGACGAGACGGTCGAAGTGACGATGGTGCTCGGAGTAGATCCTCGCAAGGCCGATCAACTCGTGCGGGGAACCATCGTTCTGCCGCATGGCTTGGGCAAATCCAAGCGGGTCGCCGTCATCGCCGGCTCGCCCGATAAGCAGCGCGAGGCGCAGGAGGCGGGCGCTGATGAGGTCGGCGGCGACGATCTGGTCGAAAAGATCAAGGGTGGCTATCTCGGGTTCGACGCGCTGATCGCGACGCCGGATATGATGCGTTCGGTCGGCGCGCTCGGTAAGCTTCTGGGCCCGCGCGGATTGATGCCGAATCCGAAGACCGGAACCGTCACCCAGGACGTCGCAAGCGCCGTCAAAGAGACCAAAGCGGGCAAGGTCGAATATCGCGTGGACAAGACCGGCGTGATTCATGTCCCGGTCGGAAAAGTCTCCTTCACCGCCGACAAGATCACCGCTAACGCGAAGGCGCTGATCGATGCGGTGATCAAGGCCAAGCCGGCCACCGCGAAAGGGAAATACGTCAAGAAGGTAAATGTCGCGACAACGATGGGGCCGGGAATCCTGATCGATCCCGCGTCAGTCGGCGCGTAAGGAAATATCAGGGAGATCAACAATGAAAACGAAAGAACAAAAGCAGCAAGACATCGCCCTGCTGAAAGAGGAGTTCGGCGGCGCCGACAACGCCATGGTCGTGAGCTTTCAGGGCCTGACAGTCGAAAAAGACTGGGAACTGCGGCGCGCGTTGGAGAAAGCGGAGTTGAACTACCGTGTGGTCAAAAACACCCTCGGCAAAATCGCCGTCGAAGGCACCCCGCTCGAACCGTTGAAGGATCATTTTGTCGGAATGACCGCCGTCGCCTACAGCGAGAAAGACCCTGTCGGCCTGGCCAAAGTGCTGAGCAAGTTCGCCAAGAGTAACGCGCAGCTCATATTCAAAGCCGGCGTCGTCGAAGGCCGCGTAATCAACGTCAAAGACATTGACGCCCTGGCC